>NZ_CP170737.1:0-53837 GCF_046115505.1 Dellaglioa kimchii
ATGACTGAGAAAATCCAGTTTGTTCAACCAAAATATCAGCAAATCGCTTTAGAATTGGCCAAGCGAATCAGCGATGGGCGTTATGCCGAGGGTGAGAAACTCCACGCGCGCTCAACCATTGCTACCAATTTCCACGTGTCACCGGAAACTGCCAGGAAAGCCATTATCGTCCTCGGCGACATTGGCGTCGTGACCGTTAAACACGGTTCCAGCTTTTTTGTGGCGTCTTCAGCGAAGGCAACGGAGTTTATCAAGCAATACCAAGACGTCGAATCGATTGAGAATGTGAAACGGGAGATTCACGAAAGTGCGAAGCGCCAGCAGGCTGAATCCCAGCACTTTTTGGGCCTCTTGAACAGCCTGGTCGAGCAGACACAGCGTTATAACGAAGATAATAAGTTACAGCCATACGAGGTCGTGGTCAAGGAGGGCTTTGCTGCGAGCACCGTCAGTGAACTCAATTTCTGGCATAATACCGGGGCCACCATCGTCGCCATTAAGCACCAGAATAAGATGATTGTCTCGCCCGGACCGCTCGCCGTGATCGAGCCCGGTGATTTTGTTTACGTAGTCGGTGACGAGCTTGCCTATCAACGCGTTGCAAATTTTTTGACTGCCTAAGCTGCAGTCTTTTTATTTGACAAAAGTGACTATACATGTTTTTATTGAGTATTCAGTTTTTTAAAAAAGGGGGAACTCGATGGCAGTCGTTGAAGTTAAAAGTTTAACAAAAATCTTCGGTAAAAAAGTTAAGTCTGCTCTCAAAATGGTTCGTGAAAATAAGAGTAAAAATGAAATATTAAAGGCTACCGGCGCAACCGTCGGGGTCTATGACGTGAATTTCAGTGTGGAACCGGGTGAAATCTTCGTGATTATGGGCCTCTCGGGTTCTGGTAAATCAACGTTGATTCGCCTGATCAACCGGCTCATTGAGCCTACTGCCGGTAGTATTACCGTGGCCGGCCACGACGTCAGCAAGGCGGATAAGGAAACTCTGCGTAAAATGCGGCGCGAGAACATGAGCATGGTCTTCCAAAGCTTTGGTCTATTACCAAACAGAACCGTGCTCGAGAATACGGAGTACGGACTTGAACTGCGGGGTGTCGATCCGGCAACGAGAAGGCAGCGGGCAGAGGAAGCGCTAGATAACCTGCACCTATTGGAATTCAAGGATCAACTTCCAAGCCAGCTCTCTGGTGGGATGCAACAACGTGTGGGCTTGGCGCGTGCACTTGCTAATAATCCCGATATCTTGTTAATGGATGAGGCCTTTTCGGCACTCGATCCGTTGATTAGAAAAGAGATGCAGGATGAGTTACTTGGTCTGCAAGAGAAACTCAAGAAGACCATTATCTTTATTACGCATGATTTGAATGAGGCACTTCACCTTGGTGACCGCATTGCGGTCATGAAGGACGGCCAAATTCAACAAATTGGTACCGGTGAAGAATTACTCACCAATCCGGCCAATGATTACGTGAAACGCTTCCTAAGTGACGTGGATTCATCACGTGTACTGACGGCAGAGAATATTATGGATCCGGCAGTGACCGTTAACATCGACCGTGAGGGGCCCAACATGGCCTTGCACCGGATGCGTGAGGAACGGATATCGATGGTAGTGGCCATCGATAACCAACATAAGCTGCAGGGAGTCATCTCAGCGGATGCCGCCAGAAGCGCCCGGCTGAATAACTTACCGCTACGTAAGGTGTTGGATGTTAACATGCCAACTATCGATAAAGAAACAGCAGTTAACGACATTTTTAACGTGATTTACGATGCTCATACACCAGTGGCGGTCACCGATAACGGCCGCCTGCTTGGGGTAGTCATTCGAGGTCGCGTGATTGAAACACTAGCGGATGAAGATGCACCATCATCAGAAACAAATGATGTACAGACACAGGAGGTGAAATAATGTTGTTCAATAATTTAACATTACTCGCCAAACTGCCCGTTGCGGATTGGATGGAGAACTTCACCACTTGGATGACTAATACCTTTGCCGGGCTGTTCGCGGCGATTCAATCGGGTGGTCAGGCCACAATGGATGGTCTCACCGACTTTCTCCTCTTTATTAATCCGTGGGTCTGGATTATAGGAATTACGATTCTCGCCTTTATCATCTCGACGAGACGTATTGGTATAACATTGTTCAGCTTCTTTGGACTCTTGTTCATTTATAACCAGGGGCTCTGGAGCGACCTGATGAACACATTCACGCTGGTACTCTTGGCCAGCCTGGTCTCGATTATTATTGGCGTTCCCTTAGGTATTTGGGCAGCCAAAAGCAATCGGGCTCAATCCGTCATCAAGCCGATTCTGGACTTCATGCAGACGATGCCTGCCTTTGTTTACCTTATTCCGGCAGTCGCCTTCTTCGGTATTGGTGTGGTTCCGGGTGTGTTCTCATCCGTGATTTTCGCCTTACCGCCAACCGTACGGATGACGAACCTAGGTATTAGGGGTGTCAGCACGGAATTGATTGAGGCAGCTGATTCATTTGGTTCAACGGCTTGGCAGAAGCTCATCAAGGTTGAGTTGCCAATGGCGAAAAACACTATTTTGGCCGGGGTCAACCAGACGTTAATGCTGGCCTTGTCGATGGTTGTTACAGCCTCGATGATCGGTGCCCCAGGACTAGGGCATGGCGTATTATCGGCGCTCCAAAGAGCACAAGTTGGTAATGGCTTCGTTAACGGGTTGGCATTGGTCATCCTGGCGATTATCATTGACCGATTCACACAATATGCAAACGAACGCCTGTCACTTGCGAGCGTGATGAGTGAGCAACAGAAGAAACGGCGCAAGCAGATTCGGTGGATCACGGTCGGTGCTGCGGTCTTGGCCTTGATTGGTGTGGGCGTAGCGCAGGTAGCAACGAAAGGCAATACGAAGGCGCAGGAAACGGTCAATTTATCCTACGTGCAGTGGGACTCAGAAGTTGCATCAACGAATGTGGTCGGTGAGGTTTTGCGCCAGATGGGCTACGACGTTAAGCTAACGGCACTAGATAATGCCGTGATGTGGCAGAGTGTGGGCAGCGGTGAGAGCGACGGAATGGTCTCGGCTTGGTTGCCTGTGACCCACAAGGAGCAATACGATAAGTATAAGAGTAAGCTGCAAGACCTTGGTGTTAACCTGAAGGGCGTTAAGGTTGGCTTGGTTGTTCCTTCCTATATGAAGGTCGACTCGATTGCTGACTTGACGAACGAGGCTGGCAAAACCGTGACGGGCATTGAGCCGGGTGCGGGTGTTGTTAGTGCAGCGCAATCTACAGTGAAGGCCTACGATAATCTTGCCGGCTGGCAGGTTAGCACCTCATCTACTGGGGCGATGGCTGTTGCCCTTGGGAAGGCAATCAAGGAGCATAAGCCACTTGTGATTACCGGTTGGTCGCCCCACTGGATGTTCAGTAAGTATGATTTGAAGTACTTGAAGGATCCAAAGGGCGCGATGGGTAAGTCTGAGTCAATTCATACTATGGTCCGTCAGGGACTGAAGGACGACATGCCGGAGGTCTACAAAGTGCTGGATAATTTCCACTGGACCCAAAAGGACATGGAAGAAGTCATGCTGGAAATTAACGGTGGTGCAAGTCCACGTAAGGCGGCTCAGAACTGGATTAAGAGTCACAAAGATGAAGTTGCTGAGTGGCAGAAATAATATTTAACAAGTTAAGAAAAGACTAGCCGATGAGGTATACCCCAAAAGTTAAAGTAAATATTTAGTTGTCTTCTAGGCGGCGAGTTTTCGATAATTTATCGGAGACTTGCCGTCTAGTTTTATTTGAATTCTATCTCTGTTGTAATACATTATCCAGTTTTCTATAGACTCGATCAATTCTTGTGAGTTTTGATATCGATCTAAATTCCCTAGCTCCACCTTTAGTTTATTAAAGAAAACTTGCTCCTATGTCAATAAATGGCACATCTTTTTCTAAACACTCGTTCTAATTCTGTCGGAATTAAACCAACTGATGTAATTTGAGGTTCGGATTACCAAGTCCTCAAAATTGGAAAAAGTTGTTTGAAAGGCAAACTCTCTCTTCAACAATGAGTGAAAAGCTTCAATTGGCCCATTATCATAAAGATAACCTTGTTTTGAGTATGAGTGGCTAATCTGATGCCGTTCAAGTAAAGTTTCAACTTCGTTGCTGGTGTACTGTGAACCCATGTCAGAGTGAAAATATTGTGGCTTTTGATGACATTCAAGCGCCTGATTAATCGTTTCTACAACTAACGTCGCCTCCATCCGATGACCAATCTTGAAAGCAAGAACTTGATGAACCTTTGGTTCGTAAATAGAACCGAGATAAACCCAGGTTCCTGGACGTAATTCCAAATAAGTAATGTCAGCACGCCATATCCTTGCATTGGGCTGGTGCTTGATTAAATTGGGGCGTTGTGAATGATCCACATGAGTGCCAGGTTTTTTAAATCGCCGATTCATTAAAGAGTGAATCTTCATTTCCCTCATTAATCGTAAAATTCGTTTTGACCCAACACAGATGCCTGACTTGCGAAGCACCATCGTTATTCGTGGATAACCATAGGCACGATAATTATTTTCCCAAATCAATTTAATTTTTTCTTTGAGCTGATTATCAACACGTTCGTGTTGACTAGGTTGATATCTTTTCCAATGGTAATAGGTGCTGCGCGGTAATTTCAGTGCCGAAAGAATAATTGATAAGCGGTGTCGCAATAACTGATCTTCTATGAAGACAAGGCAATTAATTCGTCCTAATGCTTTCCCAGTAACACCGCCGCAGCTTTTAAAATTTCAAGTTCCTCCTTTAATCGCTGATTTTCCTTTTGAAGTTGTTTGAATTCTTTGGACGTTACTTCAGTACCGTCTTCTAGCTCAACTGATTTAGCGCCTTTAACCCAGTTATGAATTGCGGCTGGAGAAACACCGTATTCCTCTGAAAGCGAGCGAATAGATCTTTTCTCTTCACGATGCATCTTCACAATGCTGGCTTTAAAATCATCTTGATATCGTTTCATTGGAATGTTCCTATCTTGTTTTATTAATTATGGCACAACTGTTCAGAAATTTATGTACCAAATAATAGGATAGGAGCAAGTCTTAGAAAATATTCAAACACCAAAAATTTAGTAGAATCACATACTGATATAAAATTCATTAAATTTATATCAAGAAAGGTCATTAGGGTATACTGAAGTGCCATAAAAAAGTTAGGCATTTAGATAAGACCTTGAGTATTTTTGTTTTAATTTGTTATAAATGATTTATTAAATTTGATCAAACAAATCATTTAATGCTTCCGTCATTGTTGGATGCGTGTATATTTGATCGCGCAAAGTCTCAGCTGAAAGATGATTTTGTATCGCTAGACTAATAATATTAATCGTCTCAAATGATTCCTCAGCATAAATAGTTGTACCCAAAATTTGATGTGTCTGTGGATCTATTAATGCTTTATAGCTACCTCTTGGATTACCAATTACTTGTGTCTTAGGAACACTAGCTGCTGGCATCTTCAGTACTTTATAATCAATGCCTGCCTCATTCAGCTGTGCCTCTGTTTTTCCGACACTACTAATAGCCGGATTTAGAAAAATAGTATTCGCAAATACTGGTCGATTTAAACGACTTCGTGTCTTATCGCCATATAGCTGATTAGCCATAATACGCCAATCATCTAACGAAATATACGTGAATTGTGGCCCGCCGGTAACATCACCTAAAGCATAGACATCTTTAGCATCTGTTTCTAGTATATCATTGACTAAAATTTCACCGTGACTACCTGTTTTAATACTAGTTCTTTCTAGGTGCAAATCGGTCACATTAGCTTTACGTCCCGTAGCAACTAATAACCCATCGGCCTGTATATTTTTAATCCCTTTTGGTGTGCTTATAGTTAATGTAACACCATTTAGTGTATCATTTACACCAGTTAAGTTGCTTTCTAACAAAAAGGATACACCATCTTCCTCTAAATCATTTTTAGCTTGTTCGGCAATTTCAGGCTCAAAGTGTCCTAAAATCTTAGATGATTTATCAATGATGGTCACATGGCTACCAAATTGTGCATACATTGATGCAAATTCCAACCCAATCGGTCCACTACCAAGAATAACTAATTCCTTTAATTGTTTATCTTTTACAAGTAAGTCTGTGGACGAATAAACATGTTTACTAGCAAGCAATCCATCAATATTAGGCCAAATTGGTGTTGCTCCTGTATTAATAAAAATACGATCTGCAATTAAAGTTTCCTGCCCTGAGTTATCAGATACTCGTACCGTATGGTCATCCAAAAATTCAGCAGTAGCTGTTAAAACAGTGGCTTCTTGTAAATCAGCCACCTTATGGTAGTTTTTATTACGTAGCATTGCTGTTAGGGCATTTTTCTTTTTTAAAGCGACTTCATATTCTATACCCCGGTGGGCATTAATAATCATGTTTTTAGTCGGTAAACAAGCAACATTGATACAAGTTCCGCCATACATGTTGGGATCTTTTTCAATAATTAATACTTCTTCACCGTGCTTTGCAAGTGTTCCTGCAAGTGTTTTACCCGCTTTTCCAAATCCAATAATAATATTACTAAAATGTTTCATTATTCACCTTGCTATTCAATAATTTAATTATGTGATCGAATCACAAATCAGGATCTAAAATAATTAAGTAATTAAAATTATTTAGAAAATAATTTTTGAATCTAATTCCCAATTTGGATGTTATTTTTTATACAAGATTATTGCAACAATATTCTGATATTTTCATACTCTGATCCCCCTCAATCAATTATCTATAATTCAATTCTTTTAACGCAAATTTATTGTCCATTAGTTTTTATAACATCATTTAAATGACCTTGTAACAAGTATAACCTTTATTCATGATAAAAAGACAGGTAAGGCGAATACATTGTATCTAAAGCCTATCCAACAAGACTTGCTGCAATATCATGATTGGCTAGTCCAACAGAATATCAATTCGGATTGGTTATTTCCCTCAACGTCCCATCCAGATCGACATATCACAAAGAAGCAGTTTTATAAGGTGATGGCACATGTTGGTGATCTACTAGGCATCAACTATTTAGGCACGCACACCATGCGTAAAACAGGCGCCTATCGTGTATACACGCAATCGAATTACAACATTGGCTTAGTCATGCATTTATTGAACCATTCTAGTGAAGCTATGACGTTAACTTACCTTGGCTTAGACCAAGCGAGTCGGGAAACCATGTTAGATTAAATTGATTTTGGTTAGACTAATTGAATACAACTGTAATTAAACGCAGACTTTACCTTGCTGATTTAGAAGTTACAGCAAAAGACGTGTATATTAAACAGGATTTCGCTAATAAAACGGCTGAAACCCTTGATATGAGCGGAACTGCAAATTCTGCAGTCCGACAAGAAAACGCTGAAACCCTTGGTACAAGCGGAACTGCAAATTCTGCAGTTAATCAAGAAGAATATAATAACTTAGATACTAATAGATACTAATAGATACTAATAGATACTAATAGATACTAATAGATACTAATAGATACTATAAAGATACTGCACAGCTAGATTTTTCCACTGCTAATTTTTCAAATGCTCAAATTGAAAAACAAAATCAAGACCTAGTACAACATGCAAAAGAATTTTTGACAGAAGAAGATAATAACCCTGTTCCATTTGAACCAGAAACAATACGACTAATTAGTCTATGGGCAAATAATAATCCTAAAATCATTAGAAAAACTATTGGTATTATTCTAAATGCTAGACGAGATGTCCAAGAGTTACACAAAGATCATCATCTATTTTTTATCTTAGATAATGAACCAGAATTACAAACCAAGATCACACAAACCTTACGTCGGTATTTTAATGCTTTGCGAAGCGACGATAAACAGATTAAAAATTACGAGAACTATTTATATATCACTATGCAAAATATGTTTGAAAATTACGGTAGTTCTAAACTACAACGTGAATACAAGCTTGAACACTCAACAAACCAGATAGCGAAGAATAATTTATCAATGGACTTAGGGACGGAGTATCTGAATTAATTAGAAATGCAAAAAATGTAAATAGTCGTTAGAAGCTATAAAATGCCTTAATTGGCTTTTTAATAGCACCAGTATAAAACATAGAAAGGGATAAGAACGTAAAACATAACATCGATTATGCGTAGTTGTTGCTATATCAACGTTTACAGCGCTTAGTTTGTGATTTTTAAAAATTCACAAGCCGTAGGTTTATTTGTTGCGGGGTGAAGAGCAGACCACTCTGTGCCTTTCCTCAGCTTTATTGAATATACCAATTATCATATTTGTGCAATACTTGTTATACTTGCAACAGATTAAGAAATGAGGGAATAACGTGGCTAAAATTTTCTTTTATGGCGCTGTTAGTTTGGATGGCTACCTATCCGATGTGAACGATGGATTACAATGGTTATTTGATACAGAAGTCGGTGATAAACTTACCACAGATGCCTTTTTGGATACGGTAGAAACTGTTGTGATGGGCAGAATTACATACGAAGAGGCCCGAAAGTACGTCCAGCCTTTATATCCCGGTAAGGATGTTGTGGTGTTTACCCATAATACTAATTTCGATGTCCAAGAAGGTTTTGCCGTATCCGAGGATCCAGTAGACTACCTTAGAAAGTTGAAAGAACAACCGTCGGGCAATATTTGGGTGGTCGGTGGTGTGAACCTACTAAAAAACATTATTGTTGCTGACTTGATTGATGAATGGTGGATTCAAATCGCACCCGTTTTACTTGGTAACGGAAAAAGATTATTCGAGCAATCCGACTATCAAACTCGGCTGAAATTAATTGATATAACGCAAATGAAACAATTGACAGAACTTCATTTTCGCCGAAATTAATATTTAAACAACGGAAAACCCGCTTCAGTTAATACAACCTGAAGCGGGTTTTCGTTCAATAAAAAAATTCAGGGAATTGCCCCTCACGGGGCCTCTTAAAATCGCTCCAAAATCTTGACATTAATTCCAACGAAAAAAAGTTTGTAATTTAATATGGACGATTTTATGTGGTGGAAATAACCCATAGCGCGTAATACATTGATGGTTTTTTGTAGCGCCATAATCACACTCCTTTTTATCTTAAAATATGTACTTCATGTATTATGATGCAAACGAATTGGATAAGTATTTATATACACAAATGTAGATTCCCCAGGCTTAATAGTGGTCATCATTTTTAATTAAAATCAATACGATAGGGAACTATATTAGCATTCAAAATAAGTTGAGATACAGATACTATCTCAACTTATTTTTTTATGGGGTTAAGCTGACACCAGCTTGCCCCACGCGGGTAGCGTTCTGCATGACATGCTCTCACTGAAGGTGATCCTGCAATGATAAATTGCCCCGTCACGGCGTGACCCGCCGGAGGTTTTACGAGCCGGATAATAGGCGCTGTAAAATAGCAGTTTCCCCAGTAGGAAGGGGAAACGCTACTGTCAGCGCTTGTCGATGACGCGCCTCGCAGAGCCTGTCCAAAATAGCATTTTGGTATAACAGGCTATACCAGATTTTTAACGGTGTTATACTGGTCTTGGAAAACCTTTTTCGAGGAGGCATTTTTGATGGCGCATTTAAAGAAAAATACGCGTGGTTCAGTTCCCGGCTTAGCCGTTCATTTTGAACGTAAAACTGACCATCACACCAACAAAGAAATTGATGTGTCGAAAACCTATCTGAATCAAGAGCTCATGGCTGATGGTTCTGATATGCTTTCACGTTTCAACGAGCGTTTAAATGACGTTTATTGCATGAAAAGAGACGATGTGAAGGCGTTAGCGACGTGGATAGTCACTTTACCTGAAGAACTCACAGAAGCGTCCTACGAGCAACAGAGCGCCTTTTTTGAAGCAACTAGCAATTTTCTCAATGACCGTTATGGTCAAGAAAATACCGTGGCCGCGGTGGTGCATTATGATGAGACAACCCCTCACTTGCACTATGCCTTTGTCCCAGTGGTTTTTGATGATAAAAAATCACGTTATAAAGTATCTGCTAAAGAAGTGCTAACGCGACATGATCTGCAAACCTTTCATGATGATTTAGATCAGCATTTAAAAAAGGTGCTGCCCTTTTATGAACAAGGGATTTTAAATCACAAAACCTTACCGTTTGAGAATGTCGCTGAAATCAAAAAATACAACGATCAGTTTAACGCCTTAAAAAACGAACTAGCTGACGTTGAAGACAATATTAGGGCTAAACAGGCCGTACTTAAAATCACGGATCAAGCCTTAACGGAAGTTGACTTAGCCGAAAAACAAATTGATGATTTTAAACAAGCCTTATCTAAAAACCTCTTTGGTAAGACGGTGCTTAAACCAGATGACTTAGATCGCTTTAAAAACGTGTTAGCCACGATGAAGAAAGCCACCTTACAAAGCCAGCATGAGACAGAAGAACTCAAGCAAACGTTAGGCCAAGTCAAAGCGCAATTAGCAGACGTCCAAGCAGACTATCAAAACCTGAAAGAAACGCATCAAGCGCTTCAGAAGCGGCAACGCGAACAGCAACAGCTGGATTATGCCATGCGAGACATACTTAAAAATGATTATGCTGTCGACAAGCTATCGCATACTGATGTGGAGGCTCGGTATGTTCTTTATAAGCTGGATCATGAAGAACGCACAAAAAATAAAAAAGTAGCCCAGTCATGGTTAAAAACACTGACGACAGCTAGAGCAGATCCAGATACGAAAATAGCGCCAACTAGATTAGATCGCGGTATCGAACAAGTTAAAGCATTAATCAATCGGATCATTGAATTAACGCGTGATCTTTTTAAAGGACCTAGTCTCTAACGTTAAACCTACTTATTTGCCCGTCTAAGCGTTTTTAGCTACGAAACGTATAAATCAGCATTAACCAAGTTAAAATGGCTCTATCGACTTATTAAGGGGCAATCATATTAGATAACAAGTGATATGTCATTGGAAATCATTCAACAAAAGAATCCCACGTACAAAATTGACGTACGCAGAGGTTCTTTTGTTTTTTTTTATGGGTTCAATAAAAAGGCAAAGCCTATTATAAGTTTATCTTTTATATTTTAATCTTTTGTTCTTTTGCGCGGTTAGAAATTCAGTAATATCAAGGTTTTAATAGGTAATATAGCGACAAAAAACTATGTATATAGCGACAAAAAACTATGTATATAGCGACAAAAAACTATGTATATAGCGACAAAAAACTATGTATATAGCGACGTTTTAAACTATTTTGTCGCTATATAATGTTATAATAAAAGCATAAAGAAATTCCCGTCTAAAAGTTTTTCTTTATGCTTATCCAACAACACGCCTAAAGGAGCGTATTTATATGTCTATTATAACAGAATCAAAGACAAGGCAGGTACAGACCTTGAATGAATTATCAAAACGTAAAGTTGTTGAACATAATAGTCTAATAACGTCGATTGCCAAAATGGACAAAACCCCATTAAAGATGTTTGAATTAGCTGTCTCTTTAATTGATACAGAAAATCCCCCGAAAGACCAGACAGTTTATTTATCCAAGCAAGAGTTATTTGCTTTTTTTAACGTGGATGATAGCAATAAACATAGTCGTTTTAAAGAAGCAATTGAAAAAATGCAGAAACAAGCATTTTTTAAGATAAAAAAAGCCAAAGAAAAGGGATATGAATTTGAAAGTATTGTGCCTATCCCTTATGTTAAATGGGCGGATTATCATGATGAAGTAACTATCCGATTTAGCCCCGAAATCATGCCTTATTTAATCAATCTCAAAACCAATTTTACGCAACATGCCTTATCAGAAATTTCTGAATTGAATAGCAAGTATGCAATCATTTTGTACCGTTGGTTATCAATGAATTACAACCAATATGAGCATTACAGCGTTAAAGGTGGGCGAAGAAAAGAGCAAGTGGAAAGTTACCGTAATCCGATAATCACTATTCGAGAATTGCGCGATACGACCGATACGGTGAGTGAATATAAAAAGTTTACTGATTTTGAAAGAAGAGTATTAAAAGATCCGATTAAAGAAATCACAAACCATACCAGCTTTAATGTTACGTATGAAAAAGTAAAAAAAGGACGCAGCATTGAAAGTATTGTCTTTCATATCACTAAAAACCAAGTTGCAGATGATATTAGTTACAAATTAGATGATCCCGCTTATATTGACGGTAAGATAAGACAAGAAGAAAGTGAAAAAGATCTTGTTTATGAAGCGATGAAAAGTCCATATACAAAATTGCTGATGGAACATTTCTTGTTGACATATATTGATTTAACGGATACGACTATTTTGTCCGGGTTACAGAAAAATGTTTATCCACTTTATGACGAATTAAAAGAGTTACGTGGTTTAAAGGGCGTGAAAGAGCACTTAGCATATATCCGAGATAAACAAGATGACTATTCGAAAAAGAATATTGCTAAGTATCTTAAAAAATCGATTGAACAGTATCTACCAATCGTTAAAAGGCAGGATATAGATCATGAGTGAAAATTTAAAAACAATTCGAGAACTTGCTGATGAGTTAGGAGTTAGTAAGACTGCAATTAACAAAAAAGTTTCGGATAGCGAACGAAAACAATGGTTTTCAAAAAACGGAAACCGGTTTTTGGTTAACGAAGACGGACAAAAGGCTATAAGAAAAATGTTTTCATCTGGAATCGACAACCATAAATCGAAAACCGAAAACACATATCAACAACCAGAATCAAAAACCGAAAACTTTGAAAACGCCAACCTAAAACATTCAGATATTAACTACTTAAATGATATTATTAAGTATCAGAATGCACAAATAGAAGATTTAAAAGAAACTAAATCACAACACTTTAAGCAATTGGACCAAATGCAAAATTTATTAGACCAGCAACAACGATTAGCCTTACAGGACAAGCAACTGCTCGAAGAATACAAGGCAGAAATTAAGGACTTGAAAGCCTTAACGATGGCACCGCATGATGATGGTGAAAAAGAAGTGACGTCAGACAAACAACCGGAACCTGAAAATAGCACCCCGGAGTCACAACCTAAACCGAAAAAGTGGTGGCGTTTTGGTAAATAGTTACAACTAAAAAAGAAAAGAAGACTAGTTAAATGGCGGAAGATAAATTTGAACAAGCTGTAATTGACAAGCTAAAGAGTGAAGGTTGGGAATATCTAACAGATTATTCTGGTGTAACAGTTGATCGGCTATATGACCACTGGCGCGACATTCTGAATGCCAACAATCGTAAACGACTAGAAGATACGCCGTTATCTGATAATGAGTTTGAACAAGTGAAGTTGGAACTAACGAAGAATAAAACGCCGTATGATGCGCAACTCATGTTGGCGGGTACGGGTGGTGTTGGGACCGTACCGTTGAATCGTGATGATGGGACGCAGCTAGAACTTGAAATATTCTATGGTGATGAAGTGGCTGGTGGACATTCACGTTATGAAGTCGTTAACCAAATTACGTTTACGGATTTAGCAACGTAAGTTAGATTTGTTGAAAGAACAGAAAAAAGGCTTTTTACAAAAGATGTTTGTTTAGGGTCTATAATTAATAAGTGATGGGGTATTGTGGAACTGATGGTCAGGCAATAACTACGCAAGCAACTAGAGACGGTGGAGTTGATGGATTTATCCAACAAGATGCATTAGGGCTACAAAATATATACATCCAGGTTAAAAGATACGCTAAATCAAATTCTGTAGGTTCTAGAACCATCCAAAGTTTTAGTGGAGCACTTCAGGAAAGAAGTGCAGGAAATAGTAATAGTGGTGTCTTTATAACTACTTCATCCTACACTCAAGATGCTTTAATATCCGCTAAACGTCTACATATAAAAGCTATTGACGGTGAACAATTGGCTAAACTAATAATTAAATATAAGGTTGGTATAAAAACCATCAATCAATTTCCAATTTATGAGATTAATAAAGACGACTTTTAATTCCCGCCATTTCCATCAGGGTAATTTATAAGGAGAAAAGCTATGGATGACTTAAAAACCATAATAAGTAAAACTCTCAATCAATATCAAAATACTAAAAATAAATAAAAAAATTCTTTTCAATTCTTATTTATGGTATGACATAAATAAAGTAAAGTTATTCGTCTAGGTTAATCTTATTAATGCTCTTTCTCACTAGTGTTGCATGCAACACTAGTGAGAAAGAGCATTAAATATACTGCAAGGCAAGACATTTGGTAATTGAAGAATAACAAGCAAAAAAATAGCAGTCAGGTCTCTTGACAAAGTATAGTTGCTATTCTTTTTTTAGGCCCTACTTTAATGAAATTTTTGTTTGGAGGGAACGACCTCATTCCTTTGATTATTTCAGTTGAATTTAATAGAGAAGCCTGGCGTCTATTAAGAAATACTTTTCTTGATGAGCGTCAATTTTTTTAACGGAAATCTATCCTATACTAAATTCAGTAAAGGAAAAGGAGAAATCAAAGGAAACTATTTTAAACAAACCAAAATTATAGGAGGAATAGATCATGACTAAAAATAAAGCGTCTCAAGAAAGAACACCCCAAGAAAGATTGCAAGAAGAACAAGAACACAAGGAACATGTCCATCATACAAAAATTAATGCAGCGGCCATTTCGGATCATCTTTTAGGGAACATGCATACTTTACATGTGAAATTGCACCAATATCACTGGTATGTAAATGGCGCTAATTTCTTCACCCTGCATGAAAAATTTGAAGAATTGTATAATCAAAACGAAGAATGGTTCGACAAACTAGCAGAACGCTTGATTACTTCCGGTCATAAACCGGCTTCAACCACCGCTGAATTTGAAAAATATTCCATGCTTTCAGAAGATGCCATCAATAAATACGCTAAAGCAGAAGACATGGTTGAAAATATTATCGAAGATTTCAGAAGTACCCGTGAATTAACGATTCGTGCTATTCGTTTAGTACAAGATGAGGGTGACGATGCTTTAGAAGATACACTGATTGCTTTTAAAAATGACTTAGATAAAAACATTTGGATGTTGCAAGCGTTCATTGGCAAAGAGGCATTGGAAGACGATGATGCGTTTGATGAGGATGAAGATTAGGTTTTTCGTAAACATACATTTATAAATTAAATATTTTGGGGTTGGGACTCTTTCCAGCTCCTATTTTTTTGCCGTTAAAAAGACTTTTCTTGATGAGTGTCAATTTTTTTGAGCTAGGGGCCTTTATACTAAATATAGGAAAGTTAAAAAAAAGGACAGTAAACTGATAAAGGGGAACAACGAATTGACTCAATACACCCAACCACATGCAGCAGGAGACCACTCAGCTTGTATCCGCTTAGTCCCGATATTCAATCATTTGGAGGAAAGCTCGATGGATCGCATCGCTGGAAAAGCTCACACGAAGCACTATCAAAAAGGGGCGTTTCTGTTTCGCTCGCAAGAAAAAGATGATGCCTTATATATTGTGAATCGCGGAAAAGTCCGCATCTATCGCTTGTCTGATTCTGGTAAAGAGCAACTAGTGCGTATTTTGAATCCGGGTGACTTTACGGGAGAATGGACGTTATTCAATCCTGATGCTGTGCATGAGGAATACGCAGAAGCTACTCGAGATACGTCTGTCTGCATGATTCAACAACATGATGTACAAGAGTTTCTAAAAGAGTATCCTGCAATTTCGTTAAAGCTGCTAGGAGAGATGTCGCAGCGGTTAGAAAAATCCGCACGTCAAACCGCACAAGTAGCCGTGGAGAGTGTCATTACCCGTTTAGTTTTGTTTTTGGCAGAAAATGTGGAACCTGAAATGGGCAACTCTCCCACCATCACCCTGCCGATGGCAAAAAAGGACATTGCTTCCTATTTAGGAACGACACCTGAGACCATCAGTCGCAAATTTGGAGAATTGGAGAACGAGGGATTGATTCAACAGCTGTCTGGGAAAAGAATCAAGATTCAGGATTTAGATGATTTATTGCTTTACAGCGAATAATCGGACACGGAAAAGTGGCGTATTACGAAGCGAGTGACCAGGGAGCTAAAAGTGTATTCATTGTTTGGTTTCCATGGAGCTTAGCCGGAATCTTGTTCAGCATCACCTTGACTAGAATGACGCGAAAAATTGAAGAAATGGAACAAATGGTACCTACTACCATCCGACTTTTTTATACGAGTCATTGTGGAGTTTGTTGGGCTTTGTCCTCATCGTCACTATACGGAACCGAAAACAGATTTTGCGTCAAGAAGAAGTCGCTTTGAGTTACGTTTTGTGGTACTCAGTGGGTCGGTTCTTCATTGAAGGTATGCGAACGAACAGTTTATGGATTGGCGAGTGGATCCGCGTTTCGCAAGCCTTGTCTCTGGCCCTGTTTATTGGCGCGATTGTAGTATGGTTTATACGCAGACAAGATTATCCACCAATTTCTTATTATTCTGATGGCAATAAGGGGCAGAAAAAGACTATTAAGATGGTGAATTGAGCAAAAAGATAAAAAGAAGTGCCGAACTTGATATGCGTCAATTTTCGTTTGCTAAAAGTGAGCTATATTACAGTTGTAAAGAGGAAAAGGCAGTGTTCATTAATCTGCTGCCGATAAAATAAAAACACATAAAGGAGATAGGAATTATGGAAAAAGCTATATTGCAATTAGAAACGTTGTCTTGTCCAAGTTGTATGCAAAAAATTGAAGGTGCCGTGAAATCAGTTAACGGTGTTGATAAAGACAGCATTAAAGTATTATTCAACTCCAGCAAAGTCAAAGTCGATTTTGATTCAGCTGTCACTTCGATTGAAGAGATTCAAAAAGCTATCGAAAACGTAGGCTATCCGGTCCTTAAAGCAAAAGTCAAGGCCGCTTAACAGATTAAATGAACTAGGCAATTCTGGAAGGAAAGCTATTTTTCCAGGATTGCTTTTTTTGTTGCAATCCGATTCGAGGTGCTTAGAAACGATAAAAGAGAACTTTCTAAACTTGATATCCGTCAATTAATTACTTAGGCAATTATCTTATACTTTGTTTATCAATAAAAGAGAAATTAAATTTGGAGGGAAAAAGCATGCAACAATATATATTAAGCAAAAAAAATGTTATCACCGTCATCAGTGGATTGTTAATCGCACTCGGTTTCTTCAGTCACTTTGTTTTAGAAAACGTAGGACTTTCAGAGTGGTCTTTGATCATCGCCTCTGTCTTTGGGATTATGCCAATTGCCATTCAAGCGTTTCAAGCAATGAAAGTCAAAGTCATCAGTATTGATGTCTTAGTTAGTATTGCAGCGATTGGTGCGCTTTTTATTCAAAATTATGAAGAATCGGCTATTGTCACGTTCTTATTCTTATTCGGACACTACTTGGAACATCGAACATTGAACCAAACGCGATCTGCTATCAAAGAATTGACTGAAATGGCACCCGAAAGCGCCTTGAAACAAATGGATAATGGCGAATTTGAAGAAGTAGAAGTGGATGATGTAGATGAAGGGGATATCTTGCTCGTTAAAACGGGTGCGAAAGTTCCAGTAGATGGTACAGTTCTTACGGGTGAAGGGCATATCAATGAAGCTAGCATTACAGGTGAAGCTGTTCCGGTCAACAAGCTAGCTGATGCAGAAGTTTTTGCAGGAACCATTTTAGAAAACGGAACGATTCAAATCAGAGCTGACCGAGTTGGTGAGGACACCACATTTGGAAAAATTGTTGAACTCGTGGAAGAAGCACAAGATTCTAAATCCGAAGCGGAACGGTTCATTGATCGCTTTTCTAAATACTACACACCAGCTGTCTTGGTCCTGGCAATTGTTGTATGGGCGTTCAGTCAAAATATTGAGTTAGCAATCACCATCTTGGTTCTAGGTTGCCCAGGCGCATTAGTTATCGGAGTGCCTGTCTCAAACGTTGCCGGTATTGGGAATGGTGCTCGTAACGGTGTTCTTTTAAAAGGGAGTGAAGTCATTCAAGACTTCAGCAATGTGGATACAATTGTATTTGATAAGACAGGTACTTTAACTGTCGGAAACCCAACCGTTGCAGCGACTGAACTGTATGAAAAAGATTCTGCTGAAACGCTTGGCTATCTGGCCAGTGTGGAACGGGAATCAGATCATCCATTAGCAAAAGCGGTCTTAAATCAAATTGGAGAAACAAACTTTTATCCTGTTGAAGAAACTGAAGTCGTGAAAGGCGGCGGAATCGTTTCAAGTGTAGCTGGACATAGAGTGGCTGTCGGGAATGTGGCCTTGATGGAAAAAGAAAATGTCACTCTCAGCAAAAAAGTGCAAAAAGATGTCAAACGGTTTGAACAACAAGGGAACTCTCTCGTTTTGACAGCGGTCGACGGTGAATTAAAAGTACTGATGGGCATTCGCGACCAAGTCCGTCCGGGTGTGAAAGCTAATTTGCAGGAATTAAAAGACCTGGGCGTAAAAAATCTAGTCGTTCTTTCAGGAGATAACCAAGGAACCGTTGATGTGGTCGCAGGCGAACTTGGTTTGACCGAAGCTCACGGCCACATGTTGCCGGAAGACAAATCGGCTTATATCGGAAAACTCCAACAACGTGGTCAAATTGTAGCCTTTGTTGGAGATGGCGTTAACGATAGTCCGTCCTTAGCTTTAGCAGACATTGGCATCGCAATGGGAAGCGGAACGGACGTAGCGATCGAAACATCCGATGTCGTTTTAATGAACTCGAACTTCAGCAACTTGCCTCACGCATTAGGAATAGTAAAAGCTACCGCAAATAATATGAAACAAAATATCGCGATTTCAATTGGAGTAGTGTTGGTCTTGTTGACCAGCGTCTTCTTCAGCGAATGGATGAATATGTCTATCGGAATGTTGGTTCATGAAGGTAGTATCCTGGTGGTAATTTTCAATGCCATGAGATTAATGAAGTATAAGTTGAAAGGTCGAAAAGAATAAAAAGAAGTATCAGCACCTGCAGAGACAGTAAAAATATCTTAAGAATAAACTAGAAGAGGCTGGGACAATAGTCCATCCTTGAAATGACAAAAGCGGAAACTCCCAGATTTAAAATTCTGGGAGTTTCCACTTTTTTGAGTTCTTGAAAAAAAATAAGAGTATAGAGTATGCTCTTTATAAAATTAATTTTCGTGTGAATGATTAAAAAATCTAATAATAAAATTTAAATTCCTATTAAGTTTTAACACATGAAATTACATAATTCATCATATTGGCTATATCGTGTTTACGATATTAATAAGGAAGCAAAATTAGAGAAGTATCATGGCAATCTAGAACAATATTTTAGTTTTGAACCAACTGATTATCTTGCTTTGAAGAAAGATAATTAGAACGTACAGGGCCCATTTTTATACTTTAATCTGGTAAATTTCTTATTCATGGCAGTAACTACTACGGTATATTTAATGTTTAAGTACATAAATATTTTTTATAATTTTGACTTATAATTCACTTGAAGGATATTTAATCTTTAGGATTGCCAAAAAATAACGTACTGAGATTATCTCAGCAAATGTTCATATAAATAACTAGAAAATCGACAAATAAATAGATATAATTAATTTGTGATCTAAAATGATTATAAATTAAAAAGGGGATATATGTCTGCATTAAATGAAATTATTGAAAAGTTACGTAGTGCTGGTTTTAAGGCTACGCCGCAACGAAAATCAATTATTCAATATTTAATAGATTCTGATACGCATCCAAGCGCTCAACAAATTTCTGATGATTTGCATGCAAATTTGACTACAGTGTACAACACGCTAGCCATCTTAGAATCCGAAAATTTTGTTATCACAATTGAAAATGAGCAAAGTGGAGAGAAATCGTATGATTTTTTCGATATACCACACTATCATTTAGTTTGTGTTCATTGTGGCAAGATTGAAGATAAATCAGATATTGATTTTGCGCCTTTATGGCAAAAGGTTCAAAATCATTCAACTTTTAAACCTAAGCAGATACATCTTGAATTTACGGGTGTATGTGCGCAGTGTCAGTTGAAAGGACTGCAATAAATATAGATATGACAATACAAATTAATCAAGCGCAAGACGTTTGGAAAGATGTAGGGCGGAGTGTTGACTTTATCGTCCTCAAGCTAAAGCGGGAAAATTTGGAACAAGACCAAGAACAAATTGCTGACTTTTCTGATCGCTCACAAGCTATTCTTCGCTCGATGCAAATTAGAGCTGATAATGCTGATTTACGAATGAGTATAGGGTTTAGTTATGCGGCCTGGACCTATTTATTTCCCAATGCTAATGTGCCGAGTGAACTAGAATCATTTAAAGGATTAAATGGACCAGAGTACGCGATGCCTGCAACAGACGGCGATGTATTTATTCACGTACGAGCTAAAGAAGAGGCAGTTGTTTATGAAACTGTTTCCCAATTAATGCAATTTTTAAGTCCAATTGCCGAAGTTATTGATGAAACAAAAGGATTTCGTTATTTTGAAGGGCGTGCCATTATTGGTTTCATCGATGGTACGGAAGCACCGAGTGCAGTAGACGCAGCTGAATATGCACTAATTGGTGAAGAAGATTCTGAATTTGAAAATGGCTCGTATGCTTTTGCTCAAAAGTGGATTCATGATATGAATTTTTGGAAAAGTTTATCAACCGATACACAAGAAAAAGCAGTTGGAAGGCAGAAATTTACGGATTTAGAGTTAGATGACGACGATAAATTTGCAAATGCTCATAATGTGGCTTCAAAACTTGAAATTGATGAAAAAGAGCAGAAGATTGTTCGTATGAACGTTCCTTTTTCTGATTTGAACACGAAACAAGTGGGTACCTACTTTATTGGTTATGCACGCCATTGGGAAGTAACTAAGGGTATGTTAAATCAGATGTTAGAAAAATCAGATTACTTGCTAACCTTCTCTCAAATTGTTAGCGGTCAACTCTTTTTTATTCCGTCTCGTCCAATGTTAGATAATATTGCCAGCGGCGAATTGTTCTAAAATAATAGAGGAGAGTGGCTGATGACATTAATACGACTTGTAAGTGTGCGCTTAATCTTGTGGTTTTTTATCTTAATTTTATTACCGTTGCCGTTCATTGTTCTGTTACTAACTGAGTTATCGATGCAATTTAGTTCTACTTTGTTTGGTATTATTGCTGGTTTGGTAGGCTACATTTGGATGTTACTAAGCATGTACTTGAGTACACGGCCACATTTGGTTAGATCGCTTAATTGGATTGCCAGAAGTATATATGATGCATGGGCTAGTGGCGTTAGTTGCAATTTTATCAGCTTGGATTCACAAAATGTTAGTGCACTCTGGTGGAATGATTTCATTAACAGGTGATGTTGGTTTATATATTTTTTCTGGTGTTTTAGCTTACTCACTGGTGATGATGGCTGGATGGATAACGCGAAAAATAGTATTTTTACAAGCGATGAAACAATACTTTAGTAGATTTATAAATCATGAATGGAGTGTTTGGTTGCATCGTTTGAATGTGGTAGGTGTTGTTGTTATATTTTTTCATGTTCAACTAATTGGTTATATCAGTCGATTGAATGGCTTTATGGATTTATTTGATGGATTTTCGTTTATTGTAATCGGATACTACTTTTTTTATAAATGGATACAGCCACATTTAGATATAAGTGCGCAACTAATCGGTCGAACGGAAATTGGTGATAACATTCAAGAGTTAACAGTGCAATTGCCACCAAAATATCGATGGCACGCAGGTGACTGGTTATTTATTCGTTTTCCACACTATAAAGAGTTACGTGAGGCTCATCCATTTTCTATTGTGAACTTGCCAGATGAAACAGGTAGATTGAAGTTAGCAATTCGAGGTGACGGTGATTTTACTAGATACTTAAAAACATTATCGCCAGAAATAGAAGGAATTCATGTGAAATTAACAAGGCCATTTGGACAGTATCATCAATTTTTGAAGCAACATCATGAAGATCAGCCATTGATTATTGTTGCTGGTGGAATTGGCATTACACCGTTTATATCTATTGCTCAAATGGCAGTGCAAAGACAACAACCAGTGACGTTTCTTTACTCAACTAAACACGAAAAGGATGCTATTTATTTAGATGAATTGACGAAGTTTAATCAAAGCGATATTTATTTCAAACATCAAGTAGGGCGGTTTTCTGATACACAAATTGTGGACATGATGCAAAAAAATGGTATCTATTTGCTGGCTGGTCCACATGCCATGACCAAATATTGGCGAAATTTTTTGAAAAATAGAGGCGTTGCGGATAGCAGTATTTATTTTGAACCCTTTGAGTGGTAAGCCGATAAGCTATTAGCAGCTATTAATGTAAAGGAAAGCACATTATGTTAACTCGGAATTACTAACAATTCTAATGTTAGAAAGGTAGACAAAAAATGAGGTTATGGCACGAATCGTTAATTACAAAATTACCACGTCAACAATTGCTTGGACAACATAGAGAGTGCTGTGCACTTCGTGGCGGCGGTGGGGGAAAAGGCACGCAACAGTGGATTATGTCTTTATTTACTCTCCATATAAATTGTTTAAATACCACAAATTAGTTATGACGGAGATGTTAAATCGCGGATACAAACCGAATGAAAATTGGCTAAATCCTTTGTATCGTGGAAATAATATGATTCCTTATAAGTCCCTGCCTATTGAAGCATCAACTTATCCTATTTATCCTGAACACGACCATAATTATTTAATTGAATGTATTCAAAATTTGAGAAAAAAAGGTATTGAAATAAAATAAAAACATCATTCGTTGTGGGGTTACACACGAACAATGGCACAAGACTTAGAAGAGATATTTTCTAAGTATAAGTTTAATTTTGGATAAAAGAGTTATAAATAGAGTGAGAATAATTAGTAGTAGACAAGTTGTCTTTGGAAAATAATCGATATCTACATAAAAAGTATTTATCTAAAATCAACTTTAATACTATTAACAATGAAAAGGAATATTTATAATTATCTGGTTATGTACTAGTTACGAGACTAGGTTGTCACTACATTTGAATTTGAAAAAGGTCTATGATTACATAGAAGACCTTGATACTTATACACCTATGTTGATGGAAGCATTGCATTTAAGTTTATGGTGTTATACAAATTAAAATTATAGGTGGTTTAGAATGAAAAAAATTTATTTTTTATGTACAGGAAATTCTTGTCGCAGTCAAATGGCTGAAGGATATGCAAAAAAAATATTGCCGGCAAATGAGTTTCAAATCGAGAGTGCAGGGATTGAAACTCATGGGTTAAATCTAAATGCTGTTAAAGTTATGGCTGAAGATGGAGTAGATATTAGTAGCCACTACTCTAAATTAATTGATCTAAATTATTTGAACACTTCAGATTTAGTTATTACTTTATGTGGTGATGCCAAGGATAAATGTCCTATGCTTCCCCCTCAAACCAAGAGTTTACACTGGCCTTTATCTGACCCAGCGCAAGCCACAGGAACTTTAGAAGAACAACTACAAGAATTCCGTAAGGTTCGTGACGAAATTAAAAAATTAGTTACAAGTTTGAATAACTACGTTCATTAATAAAAAAACGCCATATAGTGCCGCAGTAAAACAGTCCAATTAATTTATTGACTTCTAAGGAAAATACCAGGGCTTTGGTTATGAGCTAGATATGTGACTAGGCACTCACTAAAATGCCCTTCCATTGAGGGACTATAATTATATAATGACCCCTCGAAAAGACTATTAAAACAGCCCCCATTATCTGACTAGTAGATAATGGGGGCTGTTTTTTTGTTTAATGTTATAATAGATCTTAAAATGCTGGACTGAATTGAATGGTCAAACGTTGGTTTGTTGCTTGGGCGATCTCAGATAGTATTTTTGTTGAAGCATTCATCGAACCATTTTCAATGCGTGCAATCGTTGATTGTGGTTTACCAATCAAATTGGCAAATTCACGTTGGCTCAATCCCATATTTGCACGAAGGTCACGAACTTTCACTGCTACCTCTAAATTAATATTTTCTTGCTCAACAATTTGTGCAAATTCAGGATTTTTTTTACTACGTTCAGCAACGTATGCATCAAGTTTACTCATTGATTTTCCTCCTTATTCAAATACTGACTGCGTCTATTCCGAGCGATTTTCTTTTCATTTTCAGGTGTCTTTTGCGTTTTTTTCGTGAAAGCGTTAGTAATAATGTATTGACTACCTTTGACTTGAAAGTAAAGAGCCCTTTGAATGTTTGAAGATCGTTTAGAACGAATTTCATAGAGATTATTTTCTAGCTTTTTTACCCATAATTGTCTTTCCGCCACTAAGAGGCCATTATTTTCAATATTTTGAATGGTTGCAATTAATTTAGCAGCATCTTTATCAGGTAATTGATCTAAGAACTGTTCAAATTCAGCCCAATCGTAATAATCAAACTCAAATTTTTCCATAACAACATGATAGCAGATGCGCTATCATCAATCAAATTATTAACTTTAAAGGAGTAGCTAATGGTGCAACAAATTGTCCTCCCCATCAAAGACTCCAACGTCTTAAAAATGGTGCAAGACACCTTATTAGATAGTTTTCGGGCGGGTCGCCGCAACTACACTATCTTTCAAGTTGGCAAAGCCACTCTACTGCGGGTGAGTGATGTGATGACGTTAAAGAAATCGGATGTCTATAATCCCGATGGGTCTGTTAAAAACACGGCCTTTATTCATGATAAAAAGACAGGTAAAGCGAACACGTTATATTTAAAGCCCGTGCAACAAGACTTGTTGCAATATCATGATTGGCTAGTCCAACAGAATATCACTTCGGATTGGTTATTTCCCTCAACGTCCCATCCAGATCGACATATAACAGATAAGCAGTTTTATAAGGTGATGGCACGCGTTGGTGATCTATTAGGTATCAACTATCTAGGCACACATACGATGCGTAAAACAGGCGCTTACCGCGTCTATACACAGTCAAACTACAATATTGGTTTAGTCATGCACTTATTGAATCATTCGAGTGAGGCTATGACGCTTACTTATCTGGGGTTAGATCAAGCAAGTCGCGAAACAATGTTAGATCAAATTGATTTTGGGTAATAACGCCAACTAATCTCCCTAAATTAGCACGTATTTGTTCATTTTGACGCCACTATGGAGGTATTTTTAATGACTAGGATTACTAAGGCACAATTAGACAACATCATTACACGTTGCCACCATCCGAGGTAATTGGTGCCCCATTGTCTGAAACTGCAAATAAAGGGTTGCTAGGTAATACTTTTTGAGTCATAATTTTAGACGCTCCAATTTTTGAGTATTTGGTTTGTTTTTCACTAACAAAATATCATAACAAAGAGCTCCTATGGTTTTCACCCAACGGGTGAAAGCGCAAAACCCGCTGAAACGGTATTAACTTGCTGTTTCAGCGGGTTTTTGTTTGTCTTGATGAATAATCCGGGTATTAAGTTCTACACCATCTCACTTTTCTCGACCATAGAGCGTCTTTCTAGATATCCCCGAACAGATTTACTCACCTGTTTGGGGTTTTCTTTACAAAAAAGTGTTTTTTGTCAGCAGGCGTGTTGGTAACCACTAAAAGTAACTCCCTAAGGACACCATTTTCGATGACGTAATATAACATATCGTTTCTTTGTATACATGGTTAGCTATTACAGGTCGACTCAATTAAAGGTGTTCTAAAAATATGATTTAAAATTTTACCCGGATTATTTCTAACGAATCGACAGGCAAGCACCCTGATGCGCTATACTCTGCTGATTTAATGAACGCAGCTAAAGAAGAAGCTAAGCATCGAGGATTGTTTGACTTAAATAATCTATAACTGATTACCATATAACTAAATATCTAAAAAGAAAAACGTCTTGAATATTCAAGGTGTTTTTTTGTCTACAAATAATAATTCAGTAAGATACCAACGCCATAAGCAACAATTGCAGCGACGTACCCGACAGAAAGTGTGCGTAGAATTTCTGTTCTTACTTTCTGCTCTGACAGGTTGGCCTTCAC
Organism: Dellaglioa kimchii; assembly: GCF_046115505.1. Classification (GTDB taxonomy): domain Bacteria; phylum Bacillota; class Bacilli; order Lactobacillales; family Lactobacillaceae; genus Dellaglioa; species Dellaglioa kimchii. The sequence goes on from NZ_CP170737.1 coordinate 25,961, forward strand.
CCAGCCTAGCAACGCCAAAGAGACACCGACGATGACAAAGGCGATTGGAAAGGCGATGTCTTTGTCGTGAATGAGCGCATTTGTAATTAAGTAGGCACCTAGTGGAATTAAACCGAAGACGTTAAACGAAATGAATGTCGCGATACCAGCTGCCAATGCTTTACTTTTTGATTGATTGTTATCCGATGTTGCTGACAGGTAGGCACCGGCCCCCATTGAAAAGCCATCGGCTAATAAGTTTGAGAATCCCAAAATGATGATAACGATGTTTGAAACGTTACCACCGACCGATCCAGCAACGACTGCGAACGTCGTGATAATGCCATCTAAGCCACCGTAGACGATGGCTGAAACGTGTTTTTTCATTTATTTTCTCCAGTTTCTCTCAGTGGTGATAAAACCAATATATAAGAAAAAAGTGACCAATTATCGGTAATTTCACATCGGATTAAAAATGTTTCAAAAACGAAACAAATAAAACCCGGATTATTCATGCACTAAATTTTTAACCACAGCTAAATCAGTAAAATACGATAAAACACCTTGAAACTGCCAGTACCTTGGCACAGTTTCAGGGTATTTTTTCGATTGAGCGTTTTTTGAGAAAAATAGGAACACTAAAGCCAGCCAGATTTTGCTATTTTTTTGAAAATCTACTTCGTTGTTTTATTGCCACAAAGCATTTAGTCGTTCCCAAGCTCGCCAGAACAGACCATCGAATTGTTCTTGGATGCGGCTATCTAACGTCAAAATCACCTTGCGGGCGTGCTTAGTGACACACGTCCACCGATTTTTAACAAACGGTCTCGAAAGGTATTGATTGTCCACGATTGTTGCTGGTCGTCCAACGCAATACTCTTCATCAACCGCATCAAGTTTGATGCAATTACTGAGATCCACATGCGCGCTTGCGGTAAACACGGACGATGTCTTTTTGTGGAAGACTTAGGTTAGTGACGATGAACTGTCTACCGCCATGTTCATCATTTAAAACGATATCCTTATTTTTAAGTATAAATCGACTTAACTTGATACAAATAATAATTCATCTAAATCAAATATCTCAACACATTTTTGGGTATGCCGTTTAATTAGACCTCTCTCTTCCAATGATGAGAACTTACGGCTTATTGTTTCTGGAGTTGTCCCCAGGTAAGTAGCCAAATCTTTTTTTGACATGGGTAAAGTCACATAAGTATGGTTTTTTTCATCTTCAACATTTTCTGATAGAAAATCAATAATTCGAGCTTCAACAGGTTCAGTACTGACTTGCACAGTTTGTTTTTCTGATAACTGTAGCCGTTTTGTAATATCCGATAATATTCGTCGCATGATTTCTGGATAGAGATCTAAATATTGATCTAAATTCTTTTTATGAATCCTACAAATACTTGTTTCCGATATTGCTTCAGCATAATTCGAATGATAACTTTCAGTCTGTAAAATAGCAACTTCCCCCATAAAATCACCAGGATGTAGGATGCGTATAGTTTGCTCACGACCAGACTCACTTAGGCTATAAATACGTACACGTCCATTGTTTATGATATATAATGTGTCATCTTTATCACCAAACCTAAATAATAGCTCATTCTTTACGTATTGTACTTCATTCGCTGATTGAGCAATTAGACGCATTTGTTCATCATTGAGATGATTGAAAATCGGCACTAAACGTATACAATCTACATGACTATGATGATTATGGTTTGCCATACCGTTTTCCTCCTAATTAATCGTTATCTATAAATTGTCCATTTTTTAAGTATAAGATCATCTTTTTTCGTTGTATTTTATGTGGTTAATCTCACACCAGCTTGCCCCAGAGGATAGCGTTCTGCATGACATGCTCTCACTGAAGGTGATCATACAATGATAAATTGCCATGTCACGGCGTGACCCATTGGTGCAATGTATCATGTACCAAAACAAAAAACCACTAGGGTATACAATATCGATACAGATTATGTAAATCAATTACATAGCATAGATAAAAAAGTAGAATACCACCATGGAGAACATGATAAACCGTATTTGGGTATCATATTAGAAATTAACGGTACAAATTATTTTGTTCCTCTTTCATCACCAAAGCCGAAGCATAATCGAATGTCTGAAAATATCACTTTTAAAAAGATAGAAAAAGATGGACACTTATTTGCTGTTTTAAATATTAACAATATGATCCCTGTTCCACTGAATTTATGTAAAGAAATTGACATTGATAATATTTCAGATACTTACTACAAACACTTATTAAATCAGGAATACTTTATTTGCAAGCGAAAGAAAAGAGACATTATGAAGTCAGCCGGCATAGTTCATAAATGTATTTGTGAGGAGCCTGAAAGCCATGAAAAAATGTTGAGCCGAGAAAATAAGATTTATGAAGAAAGCAATTTTAATATTCTTTTTCGGTTGATTCTGATTCGAGTGATTATGGTCTTTATCTGATTTTGACATTTAAAAACCTCCTAAGTTTGTATGCTACATACTAATTGGTTTTATTTTTCTAATTCATTAACATGAGTTAAGACTCGTTCGAGAATACTAAAAACATGAAGGTCATCTAAACTGTAAAGCATACTTTTTCCTTCTCTTCTTGATTTCACTAAGCGTGCGTCTTTCAACGTTTTTAATTGATGAGAAATAGCGGACTGTTCCATGTCCAGAGAAATAGCGATATTTCCAACACTACACTCTTTTTTCTGTAAAAGAAAGAGAACCGACAATCGTGTAGGATCACTAATCACCTTAAATAGTTTGCTTATTGACAGAATAGATCCTTTATCGATTGGAGAAGTTGTTTTTATATCCATAGTGTTTTTATTCCTTTCATATGACCTTTCGTTCATATCTATATTACCATATGAGCGAAACAATGCTAATCTTTTGTTTATAAAAGAGAAGTGGCGTTCTCTTTATCTTGACAAAATTTATATAGCGATATAAAATGAGTATACAAACATATGATTAATTAGTCATATGTAAAGTGGATTCATTACGATTTACTTTTGGAATAAACGAAAGGAGTCAGAAATAGCAGAAATTTATGTGATTCAAGAAGTAAATGATGGAAAACAAAGGAATTATAAATTATATAGGGAGGCAATAGAAGTGAAAACTATCCAAGAACAACAGTCTCAAGAAAAGCATAATCATAATCACAACCACGATCACGACCATGATCATGGGAAAATGCCAGTCGTTTTGTACTTTGTTGGTTTAGCATTAGCAGTGATTGCTCTATTTTTGAATGAAGATTATCAGTTGGTACAAAATGTTTTGTTCTCAATCGCTACAATCAGTGCCGGGTATCACGTTATTCTTCTTGAAGGCCTTGGAGAAACAATTGAGAATTCAAAAGCACAAAAAAAGTTCATACCTAATTCTCATATTTTAATGGGATTAGCGGCAATTGGAGCTTCTTTGATGGGGAATTTTTGGGAAGGAACATTATTGATTCTTATTTTTTCTGGCGCACATTTTTTGGAAGATTATGCAGAAGGAAGAAGCAAACGAGAAATAACGAAATTACTCGAAATGAATCCAACGACTGCCCGGTTAATCCTGCCTGATGGTAGTACAAAAAATGTGGATGTCAGTGAATTAAAAGTGGGAGATCAACTTCAAGTGTTGAATGGCGATCAAGTACCTATTGATGGCGTCATTTTGTCTGGATCTACATCCATTGATGAGTCGTCTATTAATGGAGAAAGTATCCCGAAAGAGAAATCCAAAGGAGATGGCGTCTTCGGGAGTACAATCAATGGAACAGGTACCTTCACGATGAAAGTCACCAAAGAAAACAAAGATACAGTATTTTCAAAAATTTTACAATTAGTGAATCAGAACCAAGATAACCAAACAAAAGCTGCGAGTATTATCCAAAAATTTGAACCGAAATATGTCACAGTTGTTTTAATTGCCATTCCTCTATTCATGTTATTGGCTCCTTTTCTACTTGATTGGACATGGTCACAAAGTGTCTATAGAGGATTGGTCCTTTTAGTTGCAGCTTCACCGTGTGCTTTAGCAGCAGCTACTGTCTCGGCAACGCTATCGACGACTTCTAATTTAGCCAAAAAAGGAGTCCTTTCAAAAGGTAGTTCTTACCTGTCTCAATTAGCCGATATTAAAGCAATTGCATTTGATAAGACGGGCACCTTGACCAAAGGAAAACCTGAAGTAACCAATTATTATTTTGCTGATTCCGTGAACGAAGAAAACATGATTGATATCGTAGTAGCTCTTGAAAAAGAATCCAATCACCCCTTAGCAGATGCTATTCTAAGAAAGTTTGAGCAAAAAAACAAACTAACTATTGAAGTAGAAAACCAAATTGGTAAAGGATTGACGGGAGATTACAAAGGGAGAAATTATCGTATAGGAAAACCGACTTCGTTTGATGATGTTTCAGATGAATATAGTCGTTTAAATAATGAATGGGCATCAGAAGGTAAGACAGTCGTATACGTAGCAGTAGATGAAGAGGTTATAGGCCTTATTGCCCTTATGGACGTTCCGAGTGAATATGCTAAAGAAACCATTGAATATTTTAGGAAACAAGGTATACACACCACATTAATTACTGGTGACTCAGAAATGACGGGAAAAGCGGTTGCTAAACAATTAGGAATAGATGAAGTGATTACGAATGTCATGCCGGAAGACAAATCCAGAATTATAGACGAACAAAAAGAAAAATACGGCGTGACCGCCATGGTTGGAGACGGTGTAAATGATGCTCCTGCTCTTGTTAATGCAGATGTGGGAATCGCTATGGGAGATGGGACTGATGTGGCAGTAGAGGTATCTGATTTAGTTTTAATGCAAAACAATTTATCTAAATTGGTACAATCTCATAATATTTCTTCGAAAATGAACCGTGTTATTTGGCAGAATATTATTTTTTCAATGGCCGTTGTTGCTTTTTTAATTGTCGTTAGTTTCTTAGGCTTAACGGATATTGCAATCAGTGTCATTATTCATGAAGGAAGTACTTTGGTTGTTATTTTGAATGGACTTCGATTGCTAAAGGCAGTCTAAAGAATGATTGCACAACTTCAAATTAATCGAGTAATAGAGATAATTAAGGATTACACTACATTTTTTATCTCTATTACTTGTTTATATTTATCTAGATGTTCAAAGTCAAAATGATATATCAACCATACTCTTGTGGCGCGGGTTGAATATAAGATACATGAAATTGTATAAAATCGTGTATCGAGAATCCTATATCTATAGGGTTCTTTTTTGATAACCCCCTCCAATACATGATTTCGTGGTATACTGAATGAAATCATGTATCGTTTTTTTGAGAGGAGAGCCATTTTCAATGACGTATAACGTCCAACCATTAAGAACGCAGCAAGAAATCAACGACTTTTTATTTTGTTTAAGGCGCAATAAAAACGCCGAACGCGACGTTTTTCTGTTTTTGATCGGCATTAATAGCGGTTTACGCATGTCTGATATCGTGAAATTAAAGAAAAAAGACGTGATTTCCTCGAAAAACCCACGTATTGTGGAGCAAAAAACCGGAAAAACACGCATTTTATATTTAAGCAGCCTGCAGGAGTTGATCCAGGACTACACGAAAGACCTGAAGCCAGAAGATTATTTGTTTCCCAGTACTAAAGGCGGTCATTTAGAAGTCAATACGGTCTATCAGATGTTTCAAAAGGTCGCCGCATTATTAGATCGGGACGATATCGGCACGCACACGCTGCGCAAGACCTTTGGTTACCATTACTACAAGAAAACCAAAGACGTGGCCACACTCATGGAAATCTTCGGTCACAGCAGTGAAAAAATCACGAAGCGCTATATCGGGATTAATGAAGACGAAATTAGCGAGACGTTATTAAATTTTAGACTCGGTTTTTAAATCTATATTAATTAAGGAGAAAGTGTAATGAAAAAAATGAGTGCATATGTAAAAAATATAATTCTTACTCATCCGGTATTATCAATTATTATTCTTTTAGTTATTCCAATTTTTGTGTACTTAATCGCTCTTGTTATTGGATTGAAGTCAATATTTGAGACAGATTTTAAGAGACATTCAGAACCGCGTTTACCTTCCACAGCTCAAATAAATCATTAATCGCGATTAATAACTTATTTGAACCCTGGAAAGCATTAAATCAGGCGGCCATTTGGCTCGTAAGTGTTGCAATTTCAACTTGTAAGGGGGTCTGGTAGCCCAGTGAACTATGAATTCTCTTCCTATTGTAGAAAGCATGCACATATTCAAAAAGGACGGCAGCAGCAGTTTCATAATCTTCAAAGACCGGCACTGGATAAACACATTCCTTTTTGAGGGAAGCGTGAAAGGATTCCATTGGCGCATTATCATACGGACAACCCTTACGGCTGTATGAGTGGCGGATATGTAGCTCAGTTAAACGTTGATTGTAATCATCGCTGGTATACTGTGATCCTAAATCCGTATGGATAATCAGGTCCCCAGTAATGGTTCGATTTTTAACCGCGCTTTCAAGGGTCTTTAAGACTAAATCAGTATCCATCTTTTTTGAGAACGAATAACCGATAATCCGTCGTGAGTGCAGGTCCATGATGGTTGATAAGTAACACCAGCCATTACGCTTCGTTTGAATATAGGTCATATCAGCGGTCCATTTTTGATTTAAACCAGTGGTCGAGAAATCCTGCTTAAGCAAGTTGGGACGCTGTTCAACCTTGGTTTTGGAAGCCGAAGCCGCTTTCCACTTATTGACGGTAACGGAGTGGATATCCAGTTCCTTCATGAGCCGGGAAATCCGTCGTGGACTGCACCGAAGCTGCAGTGGTTGAAGTTCCAGATTCAATTCATGGTGGATCTTCATAACACCGTATCGCTGCTTAAATTCCGCAAAGATCCGCAGAATCCGTTGTTTCAAGTCCGCATCTTCGGCCCGGCGTTTTGAAGGTTTGGGGGATCGATAACGATAATACTGAGCTCTGGAAACACCGAGGATTCGGCACATCTTGGTTACCTGGTGGTGATGGCTTTCTTGGTGAATGTAATCAAAGATATTGGTTACTTCTGCGCAAGGAAGCCCAGGGCTTTTTTTAGGATTTCGTTCTCCTCAGACAGCGAAGCCAGTCGCTTTTCCATCGCTTTGATTTCGTCTGGCGATTTACCGGATTGAGTTTTGGCCTGGCCCTGGATCCACTTATGAACTGTTGAATAGCCAATGCCATATTCTCTGGCCAGTTGAGCAGCTGATTCGCCTTGCTTATATAGGTTGATAATGTTTTGTTTGAATTCTTTGTCGTAACGAGTTGGCATGTAAAAATTCCTTCCTTTTGAGAGACGATTTATTCATTATACCCTCTCTTAAAAGTTGTCTCAGGAATCAGCTTACATCCACCTTAAAAAATTGATTTTTAGTACAAATTAAAGTACAATATTAAGTACAATGAAAGGGTGGTAAATATGACATTAGCACTAACACAGAGCGATTTTCGCGCTAACCTAAAAAAATATTTAGATCAAGTTAATGACGAAGACGAAACCGTTTATATTGCTCGTTCAAATAGTCGCGCAGTAGCAATCGTTTCACAAGAAAAAATGGACTGGCTAGAACGAGCATTAAAAGCTAAAGAAGGTTCGTTAGAATATGCAATTGCACGTGATCAGTTAATTAAACGCCATGTTTTACCTGACGATGAAATTGTTGAATCAGATGATGATTATTGGGGTCAGTTTAAATAATGAAAAAACTAAGGTTTAAACCACGTGCAACCTTTAATGCTGATCTAAAACGGTTAGCCAGTTTAGATAAATCTATTATTGATGAAGTTCGAGCAGCCATTGACCTGTTGCTTGAGCAACAACAATTACCATCAGAATTTGAAGATCATGAGCTTAATCGGCGAATGAGCGGTTATAATGAATTTCACTTACGAGATACCCCGAAAAACAAAACACCAAGCGAAACTAACGATGTCCTGGTGGTTTATACGATTGATACAGATGAACTAGTCTTAATTGGCATTCGAGTCGGATCGCATGATCGTTTATTTCCTGGTCAAAATCGTTCCAAAAGGTATCGAAAAAATGACGAATAAGAGAAGTCATTTATAACATATAAAAACAAATAACCCCCAATATCTACATTATAGATATTGGGGGCTATTCTTTCAATGTTTTCGAGGGGCGATTTATCACAAATAGACCCTCTTGTTGTTAAATTAATGTTCTAATTTTATATGCTAAACCAGGGAAAGCCATTACCATCTTTTCTTTCCAAACCTCTGGATCAACATCAATTGCCATAACAGGAATTAGTGAATTGATATCATCTACTGCTGTTTGGCTAATTTCAGCAGCGCCCACGAGATGATTTTGCTTGTCAAAGACTAATGATAATCGTGCGTGATCATCTGTTCCAGCATAAAAAAAGTCACCTTGAGTAATATCAATATCTTTAATTGAATAATTACTGTCTTCCTTTGCTTTATCAATACTAATTCCAGCTTGAGCGAGTTGGGGGAATGTGAACGTAACGGTTCCAATTACTGGGTACCTAAGAGGTTCAGTTGTTTTATTAGTAAGTAAGGCACTTAAGTAGTCTGCTTCAAACTGTGCCGTAGAGGTTAATGCTGGTGCGGTTTTATCAACAATATCGCCCATTGCGTAAATGTTATTTGCTGATGTGGTCAAATATTTATCAACTTTAATTCCGCGGTTGCTGTACTCTACACCAGCATTATCAAGTTTCAATGCATTAATTTCAGGAACTCTACCACTGGCATTAATAACTTTATCAAAAGTGCCAAGGTTGCCGTTAGCTGATTGAACCTCATAGCCAGTTTGTGCTTCGGTAACAGCTGTAACATTTGTGTTAAATATAAAATTAATACCAAGTGAGTTTTTCATTTCATCAACTAACTGATGAACGTGTTGGCTGTAAAATCCCTCTAGTGGTTGGCCGGATCGGACAATAACTGTTACTTTAACCCCGGCAGCAGACAACAATGTAGCAAATTCCATACCAACGTAACCACTTCCGATAATTGCGACGTTCTTTGGAGTATCTTCGAGTTCAAAAAGGTTAGTACTAGTAAGTAGGTACTCGTGGCCAGGAATGTTAAGAGGATGCGGCTTTTTTCCGGTTGCGATTACAAAATTATCAGCAGTGATTTTTTTATTATTAACTTCAATGGTATGTTGATCAACAAATGATGCTTCACCCTTGATGGTAGTCGCACCCAGGCCTTCATACATACTTTGCATATTATTTAGGAATGACGCCATAGCCTTATTCTTTTGCTGAATAAGTTCTTTCCAGTCAAGCTTAGCTGGTTGAGTAATTCCCTTACCTTGCAAACGCATTGAAGTTAAGGTTGCTCGTGCTGCTCCTTCTAAGAAAATCTTGGGTTCGCAGCCTTCGTTAGGGCAAATTCCGCCAAACCGATTCTTTTCAACAACCGCGATTTTCTTTCCGCTATTCTGCATTCCCAATAGGAAACGATAAACTGATGGCCCACTGCCAATAACAACGTAGTCAAACTTCATTTATAGCTTCCCTCCATTTATTTTGTTTTCTTCTTCTTATCCTCAGTTTGCTTTTGATGTTCAGAGATATTACAACCGTCTGGCCCACATACAGCAGCATCATTATTATCGCCAAATATTGTATTAAATTGTGGCTTATCTTCGGTCATCGTAAATTCCTCCTAATTTTCTTCTTCTTGAACTCGCTTTAAGGCTTTAACAAAAACTTCATATGGTTGGGCACCACTAATTGCATACTTATTATTGATTACAAAAAAAGGTGCAGCATGAATACCGGATTGTTGAGCCTCTGCCTCGTCATTGACCACAGCTTGATGATATTGGTTAGAATTAAGCACTTTTTCTACTTCGTCTTTAGCAAGCCCAGCTTCCATTGCCGCATTTAATAGCACATCATGGTCAGAAATCGATTGACCATCACTAAAGTAAACTTGGTAGAAGCGTCTAATTACTCGTTCAGTCAAATCAGGATCATTTTTAGCTTCTGCGAATTTAATAATCCGGTGCGCATCCATAGTATTTGTAGGTACTACACTGTCAAGATCCATTGGTAGACCATCGTTATGCGCCATTTGTTCGATGTAAGCCATTTGCTTTTTGGCCTGTGGCTCCATTGCCTTATTTCCCTGAGTGAAGTGATTAATGTATCCTTCATCGGTTTCCTTTGGTGTTGCAGGGTTAAGCTCGAATGATTTGAACTCTAATTCAGTTGTGTCATAAATACCAATTTCCTTCATTGCTCGTTTCATTCGGTTAGAACCGATATAACAAAAGGGGCAAGCAATGTCTGACCAATATTTGATTTCCATAAAGTAATTTTCCTCTCTTTAATCTTTAACCGTTTGCCGATGCTTTATGGCTTCGAAATATTCAAAGGCGTTTTGCCCAGCAATACCACCATCGCCAACCGCAGTGGTAATTTGCCGCAGTTGCTTTTGCCGGACATCACCAATTGCATAGATTCCAGGAATTGTTGTTTCCATTTGATCGTTAGTTATAATCCAACCAGCTTGATCGGTAATATTTAAATTATTGAAAATTTGGCTATTTGGAAAGTTACCGACATAAACGAAAACTCCATCAGTGTCTAGAGTTGTATCATCACCGACCTGATTGTTATGAATTTTTACTCCAGTAACATGATTTTCATCACCTAAAATCTCTGTCACACTAGTATTCCAAGTGAAATCTATCTTATCGTTATCAAAAGCACGATTTTGTAATACCTTTTGTGCCCGTAACTGATCGCGACGATGAATGACATTAACTCCATCAGTGACATTAGCTAAGTACAATCCTTCAGAAATTGCTGAATCACCACCGCCAACTACAGTAACATTCTTTCCTTTAAAGAAAGAACCATCACATACTGCACAGTAAGAAACCCCTTTTCCGGAGAACTTTTCTTCACCTGGTACACCTAATTTTCGATTATTAGATCCTGTTGCAATAATTACTGCGCTTGCTACTAACTCGTCACTATCGGTTTGAATATGCTTCATTTGTTGATCATCAACGGTAACGTTTTGGACATCACCATATACAAAATTTACTCCGGCCTTAACGGTTCCTTGATACATTTTCTCACCAAGTTCAGGACCCTTAATTGTTGTAAAACCAGGGTAGTTTTCAATGTCATCGGTGTTGTTCATTTGTCCACCATAAATACCGCGATCAAGCATTGCTACATTTAAATTAGCTCGTGCTGCATATAAGGCAGCGGTCATTCCACCAGGACCGGCCCCAATCACTACTACATCATATTTCCTCATTAAATTTCAATCCAATCTACTTATTAGTCGTCACGTAACGCTAATCCCTTATCCAATGAACGATTAACAATGACTTCTTGTGCATCAATAATGGTTAACCACTATATAATCTAAATGGTCTTGGTCTTTATGGGTTTCAGTTTTCTTATTAAGGAGTCGGACATAACTTTCAGTTGCTAACGTCCCCATACCGCCAAGAATAGTTAAAAAACTCTTCATTAGTTAATAGTGTTGGTAATGAAGTTTTCGACTTCTTCTTTAGTCTTCCGATCTTTATTGACAAGCCTTCCGATTTCTTGCCCATCTCTAAAAATAACGAAGCTTGGAATACCAAAGATATTTAGTTCTTGAGCCAATTCGGTATTCTCATCACGATCGACACTGATGAAAGTGTAATCTTTGAATTCTTGTTCAATTTCTGGTAGATGAGGCTTGATAAAGCTACAATCAGGGCACCAAGAAGCTATAAAAATTAAAATATATTTTCCATTCTTCAGTTTTTTATCAAATTCTTTTTATTCATTACTGATAGTTGTTCCATTTAGCTTCTCCCCTCTTAACCTAATTAGTATATTGAGCAAGAACGGTTTTAAGTTGGTCCTTACTGTGGAGGCCAACCAGCTTATCAACTACTTGGCCATCTTTTTTGATAATTAAGGTTGGAATAGACATAATTCCAAATGCCATTGGTGTTTTTTGATTTGCATCTACGTCCATTTTAGTGATTTTGACTTTATCGCCAATTTCTTTATCAAGTTGTTCAATAATCGGTCCTTGCATTCGACATGGAGGACACCAAGTAGCCCAAAAATCAGTTAATGTAACACCGGTACTAGTTTCTTTCACAAAGTCTTTGTCAGTTAAGTTCTTAACCATAAGAGTCGCTCCTTTATAGGTAATATTTAATTAAAGTTGTTAATTGTGATTGATCAATAAAACGGGTAATTTTTTCAACGATTTTTCCATCACGCAGCAAAATAGTACTGGGTGCGGAATAAACATTGTATTTTTTTGCTAGTTCTGGGTGAGCATCTGAATTCACTACCCGAACGTTTAAATATGAATTAAAGTCATGGCTAATCTTATTTATTATTGGTCGCTGCGTATAACACTGGGCGCACCAATTATTCTCAAAATTAATTAAGGTTAGCGTTTTATCAATAGTAGACAAGTTATGTCACTGCCTTTCAATTATTCAATTGTTTACTTGAATAGTTCAATAATATCATATACTTTTTGTAAGTCAATATAAAAGCACGATTTAATCAATAAATGACTAAATCGTGCTTAAACTGTTTATTCTGTTATTTTATTCCAATCATAGTGACTTGAATTTAAACTAACTGCGTCAAAACCATTTCTATTTAAGATCTGTGTGGCAATGTTGGAATTAGCACATAGTCTTCCGCGGCAATAAACAATAATCTTTTGATCTTTAGGTAATTTGGGCATTGATTCTTTTAATGTTTCCAATGGGACATTAATTGCCGATTGTATGTGGCCTGCTGCATATTCATCAGAAGGTCGTACATCAAGGACAAAGCTATTTTCGTATTCTTCTTGAGCTTGCTTTAAGGAAATGGTTTTAACGTTATCTTGAGCGTCTGATTTATCCTGAATTGTTTTCATATCTGAAAGTTCACTGTTGCCAATATCGGTTAATAGGTGCACAAGATCACTAATTTTGGGAGAACTAAGGCTATAAATAATATGATTGCCTTTTCGTTTTGTTTTAACCAGATGACTGTCCTTCAATATTTGTAGATGGCGTGAGGCGTTAGCTACACTTATTCCGACCCCGTTGGCAATAGTTTCAACTGATTTGGGTGCTTGAGTTAAAAGATCAAGAATTTCTAATCGTCGATCACTGCTTAGCCCCTTACCAATTTTAGATAGTTCTTTATATAGTCCATTTTTGTAGTTAACTGCTTGTTCAAACATTTTCTTTTCACCTTTTCAACTATTTTGTTGAATAGTTTACCAGTTTTCCTATGAAATTGAAATTCAATATTATTAGTTAATAAATTAATGGGCCTTGTCTCTTTAGATTTAGGAGTCATCCTGTAATATTGCCCCTAAATGAGTCTATCTCCCAATGCTTTTGATAGAAGCTCCTATAATCAAAACTAGATTATCGTGACTTCAGAGCCATTTATTCAGATTTAATTTTGATTTTTAAACGTCTGGAGTTATAAAAAATACTGATACCACAATGACTTTACTATCTTGTTTGACACATACTTCATTATTTTAATAGTTAATTTTTATTAGAATTAACCGATTCTTGTATTTTCTCAAATAGTTTATTGGATTTAGTTAAAGTAGCTGGAGCTTGAGAATTTAAATCATCAGATTGAGCTATAGTATCTTTAATTAATGCAATGGCTTGTTTAATAGCGTCATCTGTATTTAATTTGTTATTAACATTTTGAATGTTGGTAACTGTATTTAGCATGAGAATATCGCCAGTATTTAAAAATGAATATAGATCAGAATTATATGTTTCCTTAGGTATGTCTAAATAATCAGAAAACTCATGATTATTAATGTTTCTTCGATTTCTTCGATACTTAGTAATTACTGATGCGATTTTTCTATACACTTTATCAGAATCAATCACCTTTTTTGCCGAAATATCTTTGATATTATCCTCAATACTGTTCTGATTAAATAACACACTTTTTCCACTTTTAGCCTGAGCTGCTTTATGATTAACATAAGCTCCAACGTAATGCTGAACAGCATCAGCTACTGGTAGGATTTGATATCCTTTAAACGCTGACATATCTTGGTATTTGTCTTTATAAGAATACTCGTTAATTTGACGTTCTAAATAATACTCAAATTGGAACATTTCTTCTTGCAACGCTCTAATAATACTATTATTGGCGATGAAATAACTTTCTTTTATTGGGGTTTGCGAGTTTAAATATTCTGTAATTTTGGCTCTTTGTTCATAATTTTTAATTTTTATAATACGTATTAATACAGCAACTTCTTTTTGAAGTGAGTCTGTATCATATAAATTTGCCAAACTATTAACAGTTTGTGCTCCATTAACTATAGATACTCCTGACAATGCAATATTGTTACTGCCTGGACTGTTCTTAGCATCATCACAAATTAATGTAATACCATTATTATAAAAGTAAAACATATTAGCTGTTCGTGCATCTCTTGCGGTGCTTTTAATTCCTTCATTTATTCGGGATTTGTTTTCATATAATCGGATATTTTCATCAAATATACTAGATAAATTATCTCCAATAGCTTTAACAAGCTGTACAGCATTGATAACACCTACCCAAGATTCAATAGCAGTGTCTCCGTTAGTTTCACTAACGCTGTTAGAAGGTTGTAAATTTTTATATTCGAAAGTTAAATTTAAAGAATTATTTCTATGGAGCCTATCGTATAAATTGATAATTTTATCTCTATTTACAATTTCGTGTGTAAATTCTATGTCTGGATTAAGATAGGCTTCTTGGTTAGCAATAATATTTAGGCTATCAACGGCCTTAATTCCTAAATTGAATGAAACAAATACTATATTTATACCATATATTTTTGAATTTTTTACTAAATCCGTTAAATTTTTAAAGCCTTCATTATTCATGTTATTGACCCTACTACTAGGGTTATTTATAAGATTGTTGATTGTTAAATAGACTTTTGTAATTGCTGATTGATCGATTTCTTTTTTAAAGTTTCCTTTTTCTGGTAATTTAAATTGATATATATTTAGTATGTGTTTTTCTTCATCAAGATAGTAAGCATCTATTCCTTGATCATTTGAACCGTCTATTAAAATTTCATTAATATCATTGTTTACTAATTTCAATTCATTTTTTAAATACCAAAAACCAAAAGCTTTTGAACTAGCTCCAGTGCCTTGAAATGATTCTTCATTGATGATTTCATCTAGTTCTTTGTTTAGTTGCGTATAATAAGTGTCATATTTCGTTTCCATTTTAATCTCCCTATCTATAAATACCCTTATTCAATTATATAACTTATTACGGTAAGGTCCCAACACCACCCGCACCCGCAAAGATGAGTTGCGCATCATACGGCGTTTTATTCTTCGTTAGTTCCAACTTCACTTGTTCAAACTCATTATCAGATAACGGGATATCTTCTAGTCGTTTACGATTGTTGGCATTCAGAATATCTCGCCAGTGGTCATACAACCGATCAGCTGTGACACCAGAATAATCACTGAGGTAATCCCACCCCTCACTCGTTAACTTCTCAATTACAGCTTGTTCAAATTTATCTTCTGCCATTTAACTAATCTTCTTTTCTTTTTTAGTTGTAACTATTTACCAAAACGCCACCACTTTTTAGGTTTAGGTTGTGACTCCGGGGTGCTATTTTCAGGTTCCGGTTGTTTGTCTGACGTCACTTCTTTTTCATGGATGTAAGCTGATTCCTGAGACAACTTTTAAGAGAGGGTATAATGAATAAATCATCTCTCAAAAGGAAGGAATTTTTACATAGGTAGATTGTAAAATTTAAGTTGAACATATTAGTGGACAGAAAAACCCATAAAGGTCTTTAATGGTGTCACCACAACATTCCACTAGAAAGAAGGACCTTTATGGGCACCACTATTTTATCATTTGAAGACCGCGTTGTCATCGAAACACTTCATCATGAAAAACACTCACTTCAATATATTGCCGATTATTTAGGCTTTAGTAAAACCACTATCTTTAATGAGGTTCATCACTTAGCTGGTGAGTATAACGCAGTTAGGGCTCAAACTGACCATGAAGTTAAACTTAGTCATCGTGGTCGTAAAACCATCTTAACGACTAACCTAAAGCGATTGATTGAAGAAAAAATCAAGATCCAAAAATGGTCAATTGAACAAGTGGCTCATGTAGTTAGAATTGCCTACAAAACCATCTAAAGAACCCCGTGGTAGTTTTAGTCATGGACGTTCCATCGAAGATCGTCCAGCTGAAATTTCTGATCGTAATACTTCAGGTCACTTCGAAGCTGATACAGTTTTATCTGGAAAACGTAAAGGTCAAGCAGTAGCTACGTTTGTCGAGCGTAAGAGTCGGCTTACCATCGTTAAACGGCTTAATGGACGAGATAGTACTTCAATGACCAAGGCTATTTTAGAATTGGCTAACCAGTTAGGAGATAATCTCAAGACCCTTACTGTTGACGATGGGAAAGAATTCGCCAACTACAATTTGATTGAAGAACAGGCCGGTGTTCCGCTGTACTTTGCGCACGCTTATTCGCCACATGAACGAGGCAGTAATGAAAATCGCAACCGAGTACTACGCCGCTTCATTCCCAAAGGTCAACCGATTGATGAGATTACCGATGATGAATTGATTCAAATTAACTGGTATTTGAATTCCCGACCACTCAAATGTTTAAATTGGCGAACACCGATTGAGATCTTTTTGCGTAATCTGCGTTACTAAATTTGTTCAAGTTATTTCTTGCAATCTGCCTTATAATAAAGAGTGATTATTTTTTGCTTTTCATTTTTACATCGCGTGATTCCAAAGTGGAAACTTGCAAATCAAATTCTTTTTGTTCGTTAATAGATAACTGCTCGTAGAAAGAATGTATGGCCGTTTCGACAGACAAACGTTGATTTTCTGCATATCCAATCATTGACATTGCTTGAAGTTTATTTCTAGTATGGTTGCTAATTTTAAGATTGGTGTTGAACGTTACGGAACTAATTTCTTTATTAGTTGGGTTATCTTTTGCGGGATTCACGAAATCTGATGCTTTAGCTTGCTTTTCAGGCTTGGGAATACTACTTTCTGTATTATTTCTATTGGATCGAATTAATGAATTAGCCATGCTCAATCACCTCAATTCTTGATAGCAATTCATCAGTTACGTTTTTGTATACATCAAAAACCCTCTTGTCGAATTTGGAACCGAATGTAATTCCAGTAATTCCATACCGTTTGAGTCTTTGCATTGAATGAATTTTATTTTTAAATATGTTATCTTCACCAAATTCTGAAATAGCATTAGAAACTGTAGCTTCATCAACAGGTGCGCCTGCTTGGAGTAATACGGCTAATATGCCCACCAACTCCAGCCTAGGTGCTTTGTATTCATTAACTATTTCATCTTGAATATATTTAATAAACGCTTCTGCACCCTCAAAACTATGTTCATGAGTTTGCATAATAATTAAGCAATAATCAGATGCATACAGTGCACTATCAGTAATGAGACTTATTGTAGGTGGAATATCAATGATAATATAATCATATTTTTCCTTTAAAGGATTAAGCAATGTGTTAAAGGCTGTAACCCTATCTAAATATTCATGGTGTTTTTCCATATATCGCGGATATAATGCAAAATCAGGTGCAGACGCCAGCAAATCTAGATGCTCTTTAATATTAATTAATGAATTTGATAAGTCACCGTCTTCTATGCTGGCCATCAATGTTTTTTTAAAATGCCCTACTTCATTGCTGATATTTAGCTTAGTTTTTAGGTATAAGTTTGTGGCATTTCCTTGAGGGTCAAGGTCTACTAATAACGTTTGATAGCCGCGATTGCTTAATTCAAGGGCTACCATAGTCGAATTACTAGTTTTACCTACTCCACCTTTGAAATTGCCAAAGGTTATTATTTGGGTCATATGTTATGCACCTCCGTTTTTTTAATAGTAGCACTATGTAGTTCCTACTGTCAATAAGTCTAGTGCAATAGTTCTGTAGTGCAATAGTGCTAGCACTATCTAGTTCTAGTACTACGGAACTAAGTAGTTCAATAGTGCAATAGTTCTGTAGTTCTAGCAATTAGATAGTAAATTGGTTGGAAAAGCTGATATATCAACGCACTACAGAACTAGATAGTGCAGTAGTGCAATAGTGCTGTAGCCGTTGCACTATTGCACTACGAAACTATTGCACTATCTAGTTCTAGCACTACAGGACTATAGCACTACGTAGTGCTATTTAAAAAAATGTTGACATTATAGCAATAAAACAATTATAATTACATTAAACAAAAAAGCACCTCACAAATTGTGAGATGCAATCAAAATTGAATATAAAAAAAGCCACCCCCGATTGCAGTCGGGCGTAACTAAACAGTTTAATCAAATTAACTGTATTGTAGCATGTGTGGCGAATTTTGACAATGTAGAAGCCAACCTGCATGGATAAAGTCCAAACTAAATAGACACGTTTGCCAGTGCGACCGCAATAACAACTGGCTATATCACATAAGCAACGGCCTCGTGTTGTGGGTGATGAATGGTGGTGACCACCAATAAGGGTCAGGGCGGTTTACTGGTGCTTACGAGCACGGTAACTAATCACAACGCTATTAGGGCAGTAATTAATAGGGTGGTTAGTTTGTCGAAAGACAACAGCTACGAGGTTAACTAAATACGTGAGACGGCCGATCGGTCAAGTAAGTAGTTGAGTTGTACTCTAGTGCGACGCTTATTTTTTTATTTAAAATTTGCTCGTGACTAGGGTCCAACTTTGCCATTCACCGCTCAACAAACCTCTCAATCAAGCATGGGTGAACCACTAAGTCCATAAAAAGGGCGTGCTTAGTTATGGAAATTAGAGGATTAACTTACAATTATTTAAAGATGTTTTGCCAAGAATACTTCGGTGCTGAGTTTCCATGGGAAGTTGATTTAGGGTTGCTGGAAGAAGCCAAAGATCAATACATATTAATATTATTATGGTCAGAATTTACACATCATGTGTCAAGTTGTCCTAGAGTACCCGAAGAATTAATGGATATATTTCACTAACTTTTAAGAAATAAGAATCCCGTTAAATCAATGTTTCGGAGTGTTACCTAAACTATACCAATTTAGGTTCACAAAGTTGGTAAATAAAAAGCCCATAACCGAAAGGGGTAATGATCTTACTTGATATAATGTCAATTATGTGAAGTAGAAATTGGTATACTAAAAAAGGCTCCCGGTTTAACACTGGAGGCCTTTTTTCTAGGTTACATATTTTGAGGATGAATGTTTTTATCTTCGTAGCTTTTACTCGGGTGCTGTAACATGATGAATATTGCTTGGTTTTTGGTGCCGTACCCCGCAACAGATGCGTCGCTTCGTTGGTATTATCTTAAATGCTAAGTACTGAGTTGAGAAGGATCATAAAGATATTGGCGTCATAATCCCACTGGACGACGAAGAACTTAAATTTTTAATGACTAAAGCCTTGAGACGTTACTTTAACGCCCTAAGAAGCAATGAGAAGCACATCAAGAACGTGGAAAACTACCTGTACGGCACCATGCAAAATCTATTTGGTGTTTGGTGGAATAAACAAGCGGCTAGAGAATACGCGGCCAAACACCCCGAAGAAGAAACGCCGGCCGACAACGACAACAGTGGGTTGTACTACTAGTCCTAAAAGGCTGCAAAATCCTTTCTAAGCGGTTTTAAGACTTACTAGCCTATTTTACTTAAGCTAGATTTAAATGGCTTAAACATAAGAATAGGGGCTTTTAAATAAGTGTCAGAGCTAACCAGGCTAACCAGTTCAAAAGTTCAGCCTTTAGATCAACGCCAAGCTCAAGTGATTTGAGGCCAGGGCTTTATCTATTGATAAGGTACTCAAAAGGTAGTATACTGGTAGTAGTAAAAGAAAGGAGATGAGACAATCATGGCAGTTAAGGAAAAGAAACGGGTCCAAGTCAAGATTGATAAAGATTTGGCCGATGATACCGAAGCAATTTTAAGCGAATTGGGCTTAAATCCAACCACGGCCATTAACATGTTTTACAAGCGGATTGTTGCTAATGGTGCTTTACCTTTTAATGCGTCTTTAAGCGAAGAAGAAAGAGCTAATTTACGCTTTTTAAAGGCGACCGAAGGGACACCAGTCACCGAGTTCAAAGACGCTAAAGAGGTCTCTGATTGGCTCAACGATCCAGATGAGGACTAATGACTTAGTCAGCCTATACGTTAGTTTTGTAGAAACTAACGGTGGCAAGTCTCGGCCAGTTTTAATTCGTCGGGTATTAGAACAGACGGTCGAGGCTTTTAAAATTACTAGTCAGTATGAAAAGAAGTCGGCTTATATCAAGCAACAATATTATCCGATTCAAGATTGGCAATCCGCTGGGTTGAAGAAACCTTCCTGGGTCGATCTTGGTAATATTTATCGCTTTCCCAAAGCCGGTTTAAACTTTAAAGAAATCGGTCATTTAAGTAAGCTAGATCAAAATAAAATTTCAGATTTTACGCTTGACCTAAAATCAAAAAGAAGAGGTAAGGGTCAAAAGATAATTCAACAGCGATCAAGTAAAAGGAAGCACAAAGAAAGTAAAGCAGAGCTTACACAAAGAATTCAAAAACAGTTAAAAGACTTTGCTAAACACAATCCAGAAATTAAGCCAAAAAACAATCCTGAAAATAAAAACGATCGGCCTAGTTATTAGGTTGATCGTTTTTTAATTTATCCGGTTTATGGGCGTTAACATAGTCAGCAAATGTTTTTAAAAGTTCTTCGGTTTCTTCGACCGATAGGTTATCAGCTTGAAAGTATTTTTCGAGCAAAGCTCCTTTTTGAATTAATCGGCGAGAACGAGCTTTGCGGTCTTGCCGACTTTCATAATATTTAGATTGCCGTAATTTAAAATCTTCCCGCTCAATTTTTTGTTTTAAACGCGCTTGCTGCTCGACTAGTTTTTCATATTGATTAGACATGGAATTTCCCCATCTCGTATGGCTAATGATCTACGGACTTTACCTTTAAAAATTCAGAAAATTGCTTGGCTAAAAGATTAATCTGATCGTTAGACAAATTAGCATAATCTAAATTGGCTTGACTGATGATTTGTTTACCTAGCCGTTGTTCAATCTTATTTTTTTCGTCCTTAATTTTTTGATTAAGGGCTTTTAATTTAGCTTCTTGTTTTTCTAAGTTACTTTGAGACATAACGATCCCTCCAATCATATTAGAAATAATCACCGACACTATATCATAAGGGAAACGTTAAGTCAAAGTATAAAAGTTGAAATAGCGAAGCGGAAGGCATACACTAAGTTAAAGTTAAGAGAATCAGAAGACCGAGTGAAACGAGGTCAATGCGCACTTACACACAACAACTAAAGTTGGTTGTGTTATTGTGCTAAACACTTGTATTAGAAGTCGCCGTTGGCGACAACAAAATCAAACCCATAAACCTAAAGAAAGGTGGTGACCGACATGGCAATTTTTCACATGAGCTTTAGTAATATTAGTGCTGGAAAAGGAAGAAGTGCAATTGCTGGAGCAAGTTATAGAAGTGGTGAAAAGTTATTCGATCAAAAAGAAGGTCGAAGCTATTTTTATGCTCGGTCAGTCATGCTAGAAAGCTTTATTTTGACACCAAAGAATGCGCCAGAATGGGCGAGTGATAGAGAGAAATTATGGAATGAAGTCGAAAGAAAAGATCGGCGAGCAAATTCACGCTATGCAAAAGAGTTTAACGTGGCTTTACCAGTTGAATTAAGTGAAGATGAACAGAAAGAATTATTGACAAAATATGTACAAGAAAATTTTGTTGATGAGGGTATGGTTGCCGACGTAGCAATTCATAGAGATCACCCAGATAATCCGCACGCTCATGTTATGCTAACTAATCGTCCATTTAATCCAGACGGAACATGGGGATTGAAAAGTAAAAGGGAAAATATATTAGATGAAAATGGGAACAAGACTTATACAGGAAATAGTCGTTTTCCAAGATCAAGAAAGGTGTGGCTAGTTGATTGGGATAAAAAAGAAAAAATTACTGAATGGCGGCACAATTGGGCGGCAAGTGTCAATCAAGTTTTAGAGCAAAAAAATATTCCCGATCGGATCAGCGAAAAATCATTTATCGAGGAGGGAATAGATGATACACCAACTCAACATGAGGGAATTAATAGTAAGCGGCATGAAAGAAAAGAATTTAACCAACAAGTTAAGAACTATCGTAAGTCCAAAGCTGGCTATAAAAACAACCAAGAAAAAGTAATCAATAGAGGTCATTTAGATAGCCTAAGTAAACACTTCTCGTTTAATGAAAAACGGGTAGTTAAAGAGTTAAGCCATGAACTGAAAACTTATATCAGTTTGGAGAACTTAGATGATAAGCGGCGCATGCTATTTAATTGGAAAAACAGCACCTTAATTAAACATGCGGTTGGTGAAGATGTGACTAAACAATTATTGACAATTAACCAACAAGAAAGCTCACTCAAAAAAGCAGATGAACTCTTAAATAAAGTAGTTGATCGCACTACGAAAAAACTTTATCCAGAGCTTAATTTTGAACAGACCACGCAAGCTGAAAGACGAGAATTAATTAAGGAAACCGATAGCGAACAAACAGTTTTCAAGGGTAGTGAATTAAACGAACGTTTAATGAACATTCGTGATGATTTGTTGACCCAACAATTATTGACCTTTACTAAGCGGCCATACGTTGGTTTTAAGTTATTAATGCAACAAGGAAAAGAGGCCAAAATTGATCTGAAATATACGCTAATGATCCACTCTGATAGCTTAGAAAGCCTAGAACACGTCGATAAAGGACTACTAGAAAAATATTCACCAGCAGAACAGCAAAAGATTACTCGCGCAGTCAAAGATTTGCGAACAATCATGGCTGTTAAGCAAGTTATTCAAACCCAATACCAGGAAGTTTTAAGAAGAGCCTTTCCTAACGGCAATTTTAATGAATTACCAATGATTAAACAGGAACAAGCCTATACAGCCGTGATGTACTATGATCCTGTTTTAAAGCCATGTCAGGCTGAAACAATTGAACAGTGGCAAGCAAATCCACCACAGGTGTTCAGTCCCCAAGAACATCAACAAGGACTAGCTTATTTATCGGGACAGCTTAGCTTAGATCAGTTAGAGAATCATCACTTACAACGGGTTTTAAAGCATGACGGCACTAAACAACTCTTTTTGGGTGAATGTAAAGTCGATCCAACGATTAAAAACAGTCAGATCGAGAAAATCCAAAAACAGTTAAAAGGGCAACAAGCCAAGGACGACCAGTATAGAAAAGCAAATATCGGACATTATCAACCACTGAATTACAAGCCAGTTAGTCCAGACTATTACTTAAAGACGGCCTTTAGTAACGCAATCATGACCGCCCTATATGCCCGTGATGAAGATTACCAACGGCAAAAACAGGCGCAAGGTTTAAAGGAGACTGAGTGGGAAATGACGAAAAAGCAACGGCAACACCAAACTCGAAACCGGCATGAAGATGGGGGCATGCACTTGTAATGTAAATGTAAAAGCAAATGTACACAAGTGTGTTCAAATGGTGCTATAATTTAGTTAATTATTTAAGAAAGGAGTTACCTGCATGTGGCAAGACAACACGAATGGATTAGTTTATCTCAGGCCGGTATCAAGCTAGGGCATGATCGATCATATGTAAGCTTATGGTTAAGACGGCACCCAAATAGAATGCCCGAAGAATACTTAATGGAAACCGGCACAGTTAAATTAATTTCATTGGAAGGCATTGAATGGATGAGGAAACAAACAAAAAAAGAGGGCGTCCTCGTCAGCAGTAGAGTTGCTAACGGGGATCAGCACCTAGAATTACGCCTTCTAGGTGTCACCCTCCTAACAATCCATTTTACCGGGTGGGCTAGGGGAAAGCTAGTTGCTTAATATTTCTAGCCTAGAAAAGGGCAATATAAGGAGGTGATCCAATGAAAGTAGAAAGCTGGCAAGGCATTAATGGCAAGTTACTCCATGATGACCAAAAGGCCATTGTGGTTGATGACGATCAAAAGTTAACCGAGCTAAAACAGTTACAAGCGATATTAGATCAAGACGGTCAGCCAATCGATGAAGTTCGGCAAGCAATGATTAAGAAGACCGTTAAACGCCAGTTAAAGATTGAACCATTAAAACTTAGCGGCTGGTTTAATCGCCATCAAGACAGTCAAAATGCTAAAAAGACTGAAAAATTGGTGAGCGACAAACCGACCCATCAATATAAGCAGATCAAAAACGAAATGACCTTTTTTGGTGAGAGTTTCTTAGAAGGCTTCTTAGGTTTCTATGGGTTGAAAGTTGATAACGCCTTAGGCCGTTACGAACATAATTTGCATGTCTTAGAGACTCAAGAACTAGGTCAGTCAGAAAAAGAGTATTACTTAGCCACGAGCGAAAATGGTCGCGTTAAATTAGCCACCGACCCATTACCAAGCCAGCAAATTGCCGAGGAACAATTGGATAAGTTCTACCAGCGGGAACCCGAGCAAACCCAGGCAGAACAAGTTCAATTACGGTCATCAGAAGACGAGGGAAAGGAGGAATAACATGAAGTTCAGAAAAATGAAAGCGCTAGCAACCACTGGAGCTACTGCGATTTATTTAGGGCTGATGAACGCCCAGGTTGTTTTGGCGGCGGACGGCGGCGAAGTTAAAAGCAAGTTAACTCAAGCTGGTAAGACGATTCAAGGTATTTTAACTGGCTTGGTCGTTTTAGTTGGGATTTGTGTCGCGCTATTTATTATTATCAAAAGAATGCCTGACGCAGACGATCCACGAGAGAAATCAGAGGTTTATCACGCGGTTGGTCGGGTGGCTGGTTTAGTGGCCCTAGCGGCAGCGATTATCTGGCTATTACCTTGGGTTTACAGCCTATTCACTTAATTTAAAAAGGAGCCTGCCAAATGAAGAAGGGAAAAGAATTTATCTTCCCAGAAAACGTGGATAAAGATTACGGGATCTGGAAAGACTACACCTTGAAGGATTTTGGCTATGCGGCGCTGGCAGGACTAGTGGGCTTAATTTTTATTGCGATCCCACCCTATGGTCTAATCTTAGTCCTGATAAAAATAGTGATTGTTGTCTTAGCCATGACGATTGTCATGGCTATTTTAACAATTCGGCCAGTTGCGGCGCGGAAGAATATTAAAGTGCGGGATAACTTTAAGCTGAAACGCCGCTATGCCAATGGTCAGAAACTGTTTTATTTAAAACCGAAGAAGCGAGGTGAACTAAATGCGTTTGAAGAAGAACAAAACCGCCAATAAATCAGCCAGGCTAGATTGGGATTACCAACCGCCCAAAATCAATGGTGGCAAAGAAACCATTGATGACATGAGCTTGGTGGTGGGTATGTATGGTAATTACGAAGTTACCAAAACGGGTAATCTCGTTGGCATTTTGGAAGTTAGTGGGATCAACCTGGATCTACTTAATGAAACCGAACAGCAAGACGTCTTTGAGGACTATGGTGCGTTTCTGATGAGCACCTTAGGTGAAGGTGTTGATGACACCTTACAGTTCTTAGAGCCGACGATTCCCGTCAATATGACGGCTTATCTCAATGGTCTCAAACGGCGGTATCTCACTTTACAAAAAGATCACCCCGAGCAACAGTTCAAAATCCAATTAATGGCCAGTTACTTGGATCACTTTACTAAAGTCCAAGAATCCAAAAACATGACGACTAAGCAACACCTGCTAATCGTTAAGGTACCGATTAAAGACAAAAGTGTTAAGAGTTTAAATCTAGCGGTCAGTCATTTAGACGAAAAAATCGAACAGGTTAATCGGGATATTGAAAATGCGTTAACGGACTTTGATGTGACGGCCAAAGTGTTGACTAGTCAAGAAGTCCAAGAGATTTTAAAGAACTTAATCAATTTCAATGGATAGGAGGCAACAGTATGAGTTTTGGCGATAAGGTCATTGATTTGTTCATGCCAACCAAAAACGAAAGTCAGCAAAATAGTGAACCAGCGGTTAATAAACAAAAACCGGAGGTTGAAGACTTTACCAAGATGATTGATCGCGATAGCTTGCATTCACTATTCCCGTTTAGCTGGGAACAGTACCCCACCTACGTCCAGTCGGGGGAGAATTTTATTCGGGTGTTAGCGATTGCTGACTATCCCAAGCGGGTGTATGGCAACTGGTTATCAGAATTAAAGCGTAAAAAAGGCGTTATCGATATTGTGCAATATATCGACAGCGCCAGTAATAATTCAATGATTACCTATTACAAGAAGACGATTCAAAATAAGGAAGCGCAGAAGTTAAATACGTTCGACCCGTATAAAAAGAAGATTCTGCAAAATTATATTGATTCAGCCAACATGCAACTAGATAAATACCTCGATAATTCTACCACATTTGTCTATCAACATATGCTCATTTATCTGCGGGCCAACAGTTTAGCAGACTTAGATGACTTAACCGAAAACGTTAAGAATACGTTGATTAAGCTACAAATGAAGCCCCTAGTGCCCGTTAAAGCAACCTTTCAAGCTTTCTGGTCAACCATGCCAATTAACGAGAACTGCTCCTATGTCAATAAATGGCACATCTTTTTCTAAACACTCGTTCTAATTCTGTCGGAATTAAACCAACTGATGTAATTTGAGGTTCGGATTACCAAGTCCTCAAAATTGGAAAAAGTTGTTTGAAAGGCAAACTCTCTCTTCAACAATGAGTGAAAAGCTTCAATTGGCCCATTATCATAAGGATAACCTTGTTTTGAGTATGAGTGGCTAATCTGATGCCGTTCAAGTAAAGTTTCAACTTCGTTGCTGGTGTACTGTGAACCCATGTCAGAGTGAAAATATTGTGGCTTTTGATGACATTCAAGCGCCTGATTAATCGTTTCTACAACTAACGTCGCCTCCATCCGATGACCAATCTTGAAAGCAAGAACTTGATGAACCTTTGGTTCGTAAATAGAACTGAGATAAACCCAGGTTCCTGGACGTAATTCCAAATAAGTAATGTCAGCACGCCATATCCTTGCATTGGGCTGGTGCTTGATTAAATTGGGGCGTTGTGAATGATCCACATGAGTGCCAGGTTTTTTAAATCGCCGATTCATTAAAGAGTGAATCTTCATTTCCCTCATTAATCGTAAAATTCGTTTTGACCCAACACAGATGCCTGACTTGCGAAGCACCATCGTTATTCGTGGATAACCATAGGCACGATAATTATTTTCCCAAATCAATTTAATTTTTTCTTTGAGCTGATTATCAACACGTTCGTGTTGACTAGGTTGATATCTTTTCCAATGGTAATAGGTGCTGCGCGGTAATTTCAGTGCCGATAATTGATAAGCGGTGTCGCAATAACTGATCTTCTATGAAGACAAGGCAATTAATTCATCCTGATGCTTTCCCAGTAACACCGCCGCAGCTTTTAAAATTTCAAGTTCCTCCTTTAATCGCTGATTTTCCTTTTGAAGTTGTTTGAATTCTTTGGACGTTACTTCAGTACCGTCTTCTAGCTCAACTGATTTAGCGCCTTTAACCCAGTTATGAATTGCGGCTGGAGAAACACCATATTCCTCTGAAAGCGAGCGAATAGATCTTTTCTCTTCACGATGCATCTTCACAATGCTGGCTTTAAAATCATCTTGATATCGTTTCATTGGAATGTTCCTATCTTGTTTTATTAATTATGGCACAACTGTTCAGAAATTTATGTACCAAATACTAGGATAGGAGCAAACCATCCTTGCCTCACTGTGTGAGACTTTGTCAGGTTTCGCTAGTACTCAAGAGTTACCCGTTTACCGTCACAACTTGTTTATAATTGAGGGAAAT